>JAPLKB010000058.1:0-658 GCA_026388275.1 Pseudomonadota bacterium | reverse complement strand
TGGATTAATAAAATGTCTTTAACTATGTCCCGCATTAAGCGGGATTAAACCGTACACTATTCACTAACGACTATTCACTGAATTTTAACTATTCACTGAATTTCAAAAAGGGGGATTAATATGGCAACAAAGAAAACAGTGGAAAACCCGGAATTTCTGTACCTGCCTCTGGGAAGCATTATAGTGGAAGAACAGATTCGTTCAGCAGTTGACACAACAAGCGAATCCTTTAAAGCTCTTATGTCATCAATTAAAGACAAGGGTGTATTAGAGCCTGTACTTGTAACTCAAAAAGACGACAAGTACCTTCTTCTCTGCGGTGAAAGACGGTATCTGGCAGCCCAAAAACTCGGTATGGAAACAATCCCGGCAAGAATTGTTAATACAGTCACCCAAAAGGATGAAATACTGGCAATACAACTGACAGAAAATCTCCAGAGAGAAGACTTAAATCCCATAGATCAGGCCAATGGCATACTTGCATATATTCAGGCAAAACATCCTGACAAAGGGTACAATTTGGATGGAGTGATGAGTGTGTTGGTTGTATATGAAAGAAGACAGGAAGATTTGCCTCAGGAAATCCGTGAAACAATTTCACAGATTTCTGAAATCGTCGGAAAGTCAACAAGGACGCTCTTTAACACGATATCACTTT
>JAPLKB010000057.1 GCA_026388275.1 Pseudomonadota bacterium | reverse complement strand
TCGACGAAATAATCAGCAAAGCTCGGCGTGGTGAATTTATCTGTCATGAGGATGACTCCTTGGAGTGGGATAATCATCAATATACCATATATATCATATAGTTACAAGCTATTTCAGGGTAAATTACCGTGCAAAGGTCTTTTAATGCGATAGTAATACCTATATTTATCAGGCAATCTTATAAAATTCATCAAAGGAGCCAAACATGACAAAGTGGAAAATAGATCCTGATCATGTGTCTGCGAGCTTTTCTGTCCACCACATGATGGTGACAATTGTTCATGGCCTTTTTACCAAGGTCAGAGGGACAATCCTTTTTGACCCGGTTGAACCAGCCTCTACGTCAGTGGAAGTTGAAGTAGACGTTGCCAGCATCTATACCGGAGTTGACCGGAGAGACAACCACTTGCGGAGTACTGATTTCTTTGACGTTGAGAAATTTCCCTTCATGTATTTTAAAAGCACAACTACAGAGGTTGTGGGGATGAACCTCCTAAAAGTCACTGGAGATCTTACAATCCATGGGATTACCAGGCAGGTGATTTTTGATGTTACTTATCTGGGACCATCACGTTTTATAGACGATGATAAGACCTATACAACTTACGGCATTGACGCCACTACCTGTATTCAACGGGAAGACTTCGGCATGGCATGGAACCTGGGCATCGAAGATGGAGGTTTCATGGTAGGTAAGTGTGTTGATATTGTTTTCAGCGCAGAAGCTGACCTTGAAGAGGAAGCTCCTGCCAAATAAGGCGCGGTAATCAAGGAAACCACGATGGTTTCCTGTTCAAAGAATGTGCGAGACTGAAATTACCTGAATTAAACCACCACCGGTTTTAGCCGGTGGTGGTTTAATTTCGATATGGTTAAGTAAAATAACTATTAAGGAAGTCTATTATAAAATTAGTATCTCAGTTTCATGCCAGACATTTTTCAATTTGAATAATGCAAGCAGGTCTATCATTTTTCTGGCTTATATTTTTCATTACATTTTGAATCATTAGATTCACATACGTTTACAGGACATGTTTTTATGTTCTTTCTTGTTGCAAAATCGTAGCATCTCACATCAAAGCTGCATCCCGGATCACCCTTTGGACATGTCAGGACTGCATCTGCACAGCTTATACCGTACCATTTTCCAAAATTGTACCGATGACCATCCGGAGTCTGGCGCATATTGGGATATCTCCCTTTAAGGTATTCAATCCATTCTTGTTTTGGAAGGTAACTCGCTGCGCCACGTTTAAGGGTTGTTTTTTTTAGGTCATCTTTAGCCTTAAGATAGTCTTCATGACAAAACTTTGTGCAGGTGTTGGCATCCTGCTGGTCAGGGCTTATTCCTGAATCAGTGGTCTTCTTTGTTTCAGAGGGCTGGACTGCCTGCTCGCCTACAGGTGCAGGCGTTTCCTGTTTTGGCACAGATTGTCCTGCGGCATCTTTTGCAGCATCTTTTATTGTATCAAACAATCCTGCATTTGCAGTTGCAGCAAATCCTATGACAATAAGCACTACAAATAATTTCCTCATGAAGGTCTCCTTCTTTAATTTTTCATCCATATTTTGAATGGTATATAAGGTTTTTGTCTTTGTCAAGACCAAAGCCTTTGTGTGTCATTATGAGGATATTTCCTGCCAGTTAAAGTATTGCACAGAATGGAGGAATAGCCAAGCCAACCATGGGTTCAGGAAGCACATCGCAGAAACTGGTTTATCAATCGGAAGGGCGGTGGGGACATAGTTTCTTAACGTTCATTCTACATTTTTTGGAGTAATCTCGTTGCAAAAATCCCATGGCTTTTCATTTTCGGTAGCTAAGACCAGGGATGGAGCATAAATGATCGTCACCCTGACCATTTTACCAGCATATCGAATTTCTTGTTTAGCATTTTAACTTTTGACGATTACCGCCAATTCATATATATTACAGTGATCATGACAAAGCTTACAGTTAAACAGGAGCGCATAGGTCCTGTAGCGGGCTACCATCCCTGGGTCTTTTCCGGAGCCTTTGAATCCATACCGGAAGGTTTAGAGGCAGGCGAACCTGTTAAACTTTTTAGCAAGAAAGGGGATTATCTTGCATCCGGTTATTTCAATTCATATTCGCAGATAACTGTCCGTATCTGGGGTTATGATAAAGATGAAGTGGTAAACGAACATTTTTTTTCAAAGAGGATTGAAAAAGCCCGGCAAATAAGAAAAGAATATGTAGAAAGCCCTTCAACGAATGCTTATCGGGTCATTAACGGTGAAAATGACTTCCTCCCGGGACTCATTATTGATAAATACGCCGATTATCTGGTTGTCCAGTTTCATACACGAGGGATTGAACGCTGGAAGAATGAGATTGTTGCCGCACTCGAAAAAATCTTCAGCCCGAAAGGGATATACGAGCGTTCCGACATGGCTGCAAGAAACATCGAAAATCTTGACAAGACAAAAGGGGTTTTGAGCGGGTCTATCCCGGATATCATTAATATTCTGGAAAACGGTTTCAAATTCCTGGTTGATGTGAAGGGCGGGCAAAAAACAGGGTTTTTCCTTGACCAGCGCGATAAACGCCGGGCTCTGATAAAGTATGCGGACAAAGCATCAATTTTGAATTGTTTTTCCTATACCGGCGGGTTTTCTGTATATGCTCTTGCAGGCAACGCAAAAAAGGTTGTCAGCGTAGATACTTCTGAACATGCTCTCGAGCTTGCCAGGGAAAATATTTCACTAAACGGTTTTGATATATCTAAGTGCGAGTTTGTCTGTGAAGATGTAAAAAAATACCTGAAAAATACTGAAGACCATTTTGATGTTGTTATACTCGATCCCCCGGCCTTCATAAAAGACCGCAGGAAGAAAAAAGAAGGTATCACCGGATACAAAAGCATCAACGAGATGGCGCTCAAGGCGCTCTCAGGAAAGGGCATCCTGGTAACCTGTTCATGTTCGGCTCATCTCACTATTGAGGATTTCCGCTATCTTCTTTCGGAAGCCGGTGGAAAGGCACGTAAAACATTAAGTATTCTTGAAAGCTATACACATGGCACGGATCATCCGCAGCTTGTGCCTTTTCCTGAAGGTGAATATCTGAAATGTTTTTTTCTCTCAGTCTCCCCTTAGACCCGTCTTTATTTTCAGGAAAAGTTCCATGAAATTTACAGGATTGCCGGCATACTAAAAAACTTTAAATGTGCTCTTTCCTTCAAACGGTTTTTTATGCTATGATAGGTACACTTCATGACGCGCCCATAGCCCAAATGGATAGAGTGTTGGACTACGAATCCAAAGGTTGCAGGTTCGACTCCTGCTGGGCGCACCACTTATATTAATAACTTACAAATCATTTCACAAGCTCTAAAAAATACCGTGCTACCCCGTATGCTACCCAATATGAAAAAAAGGCAGTTTTCAGGGTTAAAAAAGGTGCAGAATATATGAAAATGTTTTAGCAGTTTTTGAGAGGTATTGTAAAGACAGGAATGGAAGGCTTGGATGTGATGGTTGTCCTGCCTGTCCCTGTGAAATAGGCGAAGGCCACTGCCCCTTGTCCACACGTGAATTCAACTTTGTGATTTATGCTTCATTGTAATTCCTTCAACCCAACGCTGTCGAAATAGAAATCACTTCCATAATTGTACTTGAGGAAGTATGGGATAAGGGCCATCTTAGTGGTTATATCGATAAAGTAGACTTGAATTTCTTGGGAACATTGATTGAGGTCATTGTTTCTCTGTTTAAGTATCGGCTGCAACTTTTCATATAATTCTCTGGCATCGCCCAGCTTATCTATCAATTTTTCAGCGCTATTGTGTTTCTCCAAAAAACGCACCATATCCTTGGTCATACCTGGAACAAATCCCTCAAACACTTTTGGTACAAGCATTCTTCTCAGGTACTCCATATCTTCATGATACCTAATCATCCACTCTATGAATTTAGCCGTTTCATCAATCGAAGGGCGTGGTGGGACTTGCGTCTCTCTTGGGTTCCTGCTAAAAAACCCCATTATTTCCTCCTTTATTTTTCAACTTAAAATAAAAAGAGTGCAGAAATTAGACGCCTCTTCCTGCACCTGATTCCTCTCTACTTCATGATTCTATACTTTTGGATTATTTGTCAAGCCAAACTCTTGTTAATGGTGTCATGGATTATATCTGCTATAACTTCAAAATAATGTAAATTCATCTTGCTTAACACAAGAACAGTTATATAATTGTAATGTATAGCAAATGCATTGCTTTTTCTCAAACCGAGAAGCATGTTGTGAAAAAAAAGGGAGGCGAATAGTGGGACTCTTGGATATGTTTAAACAGATATATAACGAAGAAATCCAGGGCGAACAAACTGTTGAATCCGTCGTAGTTCTTTTTAGAAGATCACAAAAAGTAAGGCCGCACGAAGACCCACACGAAGCGCTGGGAGACATATGGCTATGGCGTATGAAAAAGGCTGGTAATGATTTTGAACGCCAAGACATAGTTGAGGTTGTATTGCGTGAGACCTTTTTATTTGCGTGTATAAAGCCGCCTCTATGTGCAAGAGCTCTTGGACTATATTTCGTAAGAAACGAACTCCCACAAGTCTTTACAAAGTTTCCCAAGTTTAAAGAAGAATATGACATTCTTTTGGGCCCAGTCTTAAGAGCACAAGAAGACGGCACATTGATGGACATGTACCGCACGTATAACCCGAACATGGAAGAAAAATATGGTTAAAGCAAAACTATCAATGGTAGCCCGCTTCATTAAATAAAAAAGTAATTCTTATTGTGCCATTGGGACGGGAGACTCGAAGATGCAAATAGGTGCCGGGCATAATACTGTTTTAATATTTAATGGTTTTACTATGTTAAACATCTCTGATAAATCCAAAAGATCGGCGGCGGCAGTATGGAAAACCAGTACCAGATAGACAGCTTTGGTTGCCTGGTTAGATATGAGGTTCTTAACTATCAAAAGGGAGGTTACAAAATGAGGAAGGCTTTATTCGTTATGTTCCTCGCAGCAGCTCTCGGTTTCTCAACATTTGCACATGCAACTCTTCAAAACAACGGCAATGGGCTCATCTACGACGCGGACCTTGACATTACGTGGTATGATGCCCCTGCTGTTGCAAGGAACTGGGCTGATTCAATAGCCTGGGCAGCAAGTCTGAGTAGTACTACCACTATTGCCGATAGTTGGCATCTGCCCAGTACCGTTGATGATGAGCGACCAAATGTATGGGGTTACAACGGTACTACAAAGGCAGGCTACAACATCACAACCAGCGAGATGGGCCACCTCTATTATGCAGAGCTTAGGAATAAAGGTTATTTTGATACAAGCGGGAACCCCAGGTCCGGTTATGGCCTCGTGAATGCTGGTCCTTTTATCAACCTGCAGCCCAACCACTATTGGTCAGGTACGGAGTATTCAATGTCAACCAGCTACGCGTGGGAATTCTACTTCAACAGCGGCGCCCAGAGTGGGGAAGGCGCTAAGTATAGCGAGCATTATGCGTTGGCGGTGCATTCCGGCAATGTCGGCGGCTCTTCCCCTTCTCCCGTGCCTATTCCAGGAGCAATTCTTTTATTTGGACCAGGACTTGCAGGTATTGCAGCAAAAGGAAGAAGATTCGCAAAGTAATCATAAATGGTTAATTATCAAGGCAGGGTTAACAATAGCCCTGTCTTTTTTGTTCTTAACAAGAAATACCATATGAAAGCTGCAGCGATATGTAAATGGCTGTCTGTGTAAATTGCAGGAAGACATAAATAAAATATCATATTTCCATTTTATCAATCGTGCCGTTCAGTAGAAATTTATCTATCATAACTTTATGAACCGTCACTCACTTTTGAGCATATGCTTAAAATTGCCTATAGATTGAAATTTATCTGATAAGGCATACACTTGTATATCATTGCATAAATTCGTACATTCTGGAGTATCCTTGAGGGATGTCAAAGGGGGGTCAAAGGGGTGCCAAAGTGACCCCATTTCCTCTGGAACAAAATATTTATATTTTGCCATATCACGCGTCTTGGACACCGATCCGGTCTACAGAAGTGACGACCCAGACAATAACTTGCCCCCAGTCCTGCGACTGTTCTATGCTGTCAGGCTTTGACTCCCCAACCTTCTGTTGGAGCATCCCATTCAGACAACCATTCCACATCATCATCTTCGGGGTAAACACTGGTAAATGTTATCCCCTTACCTGCTGGTAATGTCTCAATGATTTTGTTCATGGCTTCCCACGGGTTAGATGCTTTAATAATACAAGTGGGAAGCTCTTTCGAGTAAACAATCCAATTTATTCTCTTTTGTCTTGTAATGCTGATTATGTTGCTCATATGCCCACCTCAGTGTTTATTATCTAACTTTGTCGTATACTTCTTTCATAAAAATACATTTTTACAATACCCTCGGATGCTGGAGGATGACAAAGCCCACAGACTAAGCTCCCATGAATAGAAAGCCACCACCTGTAGGATTTACATATTGGGCATGATTGCGCCGGTTTAATCCTGCCTGCTTCCAGAAGCTTCAATAATGGTTCAACTTTCTTTGGAAATATAACCGCTCCACTTGGAAATACCTCAAGGCCTCTTTGAGTTTTTAACTTGATAGGATTTATAACTGAAAATTTAAGCATAAAGCTCCACCTCCGGGATTTCGTCTGTTTCGGGCATGAAATCTACATCAGAAAATATTTCACTTTCTTTTTGTTGTCCATTTGTCCAAAGAGGTGTAGAACCTTTATTGTCACCTGTTTCTATTGGACAACCCCCTTTGTCCGATTTGTCCGATTGTTCCATATTTAAGGGTTTGTTGTCCCTTTTGGACATATTGGATATTATCGGACAAAAGCCTGTGTCCGATTTTGAGCCAATATTATCAATGGCTTCTTCTAAATTGGACAATCGGACACAGGATAAGGGAGTATTTTTTTTGAAAATATCTTCCGGCTTTGGCAATATCGAAACAGGTTCGGGAATTTCCAGGACTTTCAGCTTCTGTTTTTTACCCCTGCCTTCTATTTCAAGACAACCAGCCCCTACTGCCTGGCTTATGTACCGTGTTAATGTTTTTTCAGAATAAGAAAAAGATTTTAGAAGATCATCACGGGTGCATTCTTTAATTGATTCAACCTTCTGGAGGATTTCGATAACAGGTTTGCCCACAAACAATGAGGATTGCGTAAAGGCATCCGATAGAGAATAAACAAGCTTATAATCGTTTTCATTGGCTATTATTGTGCCGTCCTGAGTCTGTTCCCGCTGATAACAATAAAATAATGCCGACGCTTTAACTAATGATACAACCTTGTCAAAGTCCCTCATATAACGCTCATCCTTAGTTGGAAATAGTTCTGCAAGGGCATTAATATATGGAATTTCCACGTCTTTCGGTTCAATAAGTGAATCTGCAACCTGCCATATGTTGAAATCTTCGCTACAATCAACAGAACCACTCCCAGCCTTAAGGCTATATACCTGCCTTGCCAAACCTTCATCATGTGTAATCTCTTGCATTAAGACCCTTGTACTTAATTCATAGTCAATTTTATAGCCGGTATGTGTAGAGAGGATTACCAGCCCCCTGGTATCTTTTTCTATCTTTTCGCCGCTCATAGTCCCATGGGCATTTTTTTGAACTGTTCCCAACACAAGCTCGCCCTCAGTTAACGCCGTTCTTATGGTTTGAGCTGTCTGGCCTACTCCATTAAGTTCATGGTAGACAATAATCTTATGTGCAAGATCATCTGTTCTATATTCCAGATATTGTGCCGACGTTCTGGAAAAGTTTTCCACTGCCTTCGGGTCAACGGTCTTCAATACCGTTCCTATCAATTCAGACTTACCGCTTGATGAACTACCTGACAGGACAATGCTTAAACCCTTATTGAGGTGCCTGGTCAATGTTGCAAGTTTGACAAGGATCAATGTCTTTTCCCGTCCTATGTATCGTTTATGGCATACTTTAAGAAAGTTCTGAATCAGTGCCGGATCGCTTAACAGTGTTATAGCTGCCTGCTTTTCATTCTCGGTATATCCCTCAGCCTTTTCGGATTTAGTTCTTTTCATAATTTCAAAAGATAGTCGTTTCGGCCTGATATTAAACTTTTTTGCTACAGTGTTGATAAGACTTTCTCTTGATAGATCGTCCATATCATGTGCTTCTGATAACGCCCTGATAATTTCATCCTTGTGGTCAAAGGTAATAAATTTATCGATAGGCAATGCCTTACCTTCAAGGAGATGCAGTTCCTTTCCGACATCCTCCGTATCTGCAAGATGATCGTCTATTCCTTTTTCTTCATGCCATTGTGGAAATCGGATAATTGCGCCTTTTGCTATAAGCTTAAAGGCCAACTCATAAAGGGCATGTCTTACTTGTGAATTCGTCCAAAGGTCTGAATCAAAGGCAATATAAACTGTCCTGCCTTTCCATGAAAAGGTTTCAAGTTCACGCCAGAAAGATTTGCTTTCTATTTCTTCGCTGTCTTTGCCTGCTCGGAAATTCCACACGCCGGATAAAGAGATGCATTTACGGCCATGCTGTAACAATTTCAAGGCTTTCTTTGTCCCCTCAGTGACCCATACAGGCTTACTTGTTTTGTCGGCAACCTGCCAAACATACAAAGAAATATATGGATAAGCTGGAGTGCCCAGTGGGTGAAGATATTTCCTACCATCAATAGACGGAAATGGTTTGTATTCATAAAATGCAATATTGCCGGTCTGATCGAAAAAAGGGAATTCAATAAGGATACTGGTTTTTAAAATGGAATTGCTATTGATACTCACAAAGCCAAGTCTTTTTTTAAGTTCGTCGCTATTACCTGAAAATAGTCGAATGCCTGCCGCCTCCAATGTTTCCGGTGATAATCCGGACGCCTGCATGTCCTCAAGCGCCTGCTTCGCAAGTGTATCTGCATTCGGATTGTAGCCATTCAAGAAATAAGAGTATTCTTTTATCATGGCTGTTACCTATCGTTGCGAGAGTCTAACGTCTGCACTGGGTTCTGATATAACCAGGCCTCCAGATCGGTAACCTTGTATAATATTTTTCTACCTACCTTATAAAACTTTGGCCCCTTCTTTGCAAAACGCATATTTGCAAGAGTACCCTTCGATAAACCGTAAACCTCTGCTGCCTGTTCTGCGGTAATTGCCTGTTTGTTTTTATGCATGTTTTTAACCTCCTGAGATTATGCATGTTTACTCGTAAACATGCATAATTAACTCATAAAACATGGTTTTTTGTCACAAGGGTGAGGCTGCAAATGCAGGAAAAGTTATACCATGCAGAAAGTGGCTTATATCTTACTGTTATTATTTAATAAAAAAAATATTACTGAGTATTCATGCAGAAATCTATTTTTTGTTGTGCAGTTGTAGCATGGTCCTGATACGCTTTTCCAGGGTTTCCTGTTTTGGCAGCGTCCCATCAGTTTTCATTGAATACAAGAAGTCCTCTTGAGATATCAGTATAGCTTTTGCAATATCTGGGATTGATAAACGTGGGTTTTTCTTCTGTCGTTTCAAAACATAACGGAGGATAGCATTGTCTATCTCGCTGAGTTTATTTTTTCGAGCATTCTCGCGCTCTTTCTCCTCGGTAGAGACAGTATTGTCAATACGCTGATATAGCGTCCAATACTTATCAACTCTTATGGATTGACAGATAGGATCAACTGTTAAGTCCTCATTGTCTACAGAACAGATATGCCAGTACACAGTTTTTTTTAAGCATTTATGTAAATCGTCCCGTATCGGGAGCATATCATCATATGGGTATGAGGTATCGGTACGTGCAAGTTTTATATCATTAACCAAAAAAATAATACAATACTCTTCTGTGTCTTCGTATCTTTTGATGGCTTTATAAAGAATGATCTTCCTTATAAAAGGCCATGTATAAGTCCATTCGCCCACATATTCTATCAATTTGTCTTTATTGATTTCGTCTGGAAAAGACATTTGTTGGTTGAGTTTGTCCATGCAGTCACCTCTCCTTAGTGGATTTTCTCCTATATTACAAAAGGGGAAGGTGCCGGAGATAGCACTTTTCGGGAGCTACCCTATCCCCTGTGTATGCTGCTATGTTTCGTTTAACTGTATGATATTGCTTTCCTTGCTCTGATTGAATGCTGCTTCAAGTCGTGCAGCTGCCTTTCTCTTTTCATCTGGTATTAAATGACTATAACGCATTGTCATCGAAATTGACTTGTGCCCTGCCAGATCACGGATAGTCATGATGCTTTCACCCTGCAATGCAAGCCAGGAACAGAACGTATGACGTAACGAATGGAAAGTTATTTTCTGCCGTGCATCCTCAATCCCCTTGTTGAGCCCTATTGTATCAACAACTTTTGAAAAAGCATTAGATACTTCATTGATTTTCCCGCCATGTCTCTTATTTTTAAAAATATATTCTTCTGGGTTCCCTTCCGGGATAGACTGCAACATACCCTTAATCGTTCCTGTTAAAAATGCAGTCCGCCTATTTTTGTTTTTCGGATCACGGACCGTTATAAGATCGTTTTTGAAATCTATATCGTACCACCTTAAGCTAAATACTTCCCCTGCCCTCATGCCAGTGTGCAATGCCATTAATGCGATATTGTGTAATACGTCCGATACTTTCTTTAATTCCGTGAAAAGCATATCCGCTTCATCATAAGATAAAAAACGCTCTCTTTGGTTTTGTATCGCAGGCATCTTTATTTTTGAAACAGGGTTATCACCTTGCCATAAATTCCATTGTATAGCTTTATTAAAAATCTCTCTTACCATCACCAGGCAATGCTTAACAGATTGTCCTGCATAACCCTGCTTTTGAAGCTCTATCTTCATTTTTTCCAGTGCGAAAGGGGTTATCTCATCCATGCGCTTTTTCTCAAAACGTGGCTTAATATGAAGTGCATATCTATTAACTATGTCTCTGCCCTTATTAGCTCTGTTTTGTTGCACCCATTCAAGGTACTTCTTAGCTACATCACCCAATAATGGAGCCTTTGGTTTTTCCTGTGGGAGTTCTTCGCCATGCTGTAATCTTCGGATTCTATCAGCCCTTACCTGAGCAGCCAGTTTTGACGTGTAACCATCGGAAGCCCAGCCCACCTTTTCCCATGTCTTTTTTCCGTCTTTCTTATAAGAGATGTCAAAGCAGGTATCCATCATACCATGAGTCTTTTCAGATCGCCGTTGATATACTCCCGGATATTGCGTCGCCTGTCTCTTTGTATTGTCGGAATATTCTTTCTTAGGTTTCTTCAAAATATACCTCCATAGACTTTTCTCGTGCTACCCCCCATGCTACCCCTGAAAAATATTTACTGTGATTTTGAGTGAATTTATAACTGTTGTTAAATGCTGTAAATATCATGTAATATATTATAATTAATACACTAATGATGTCAAGTGATACTTTGTGAAAATACATTGAATATATATATTAATGGACTACGAATCCAAAGGTTGCAGGTTCGACTCCTGCTGGGCGCACTTTCTAAATAAATAACTTACATTTTATTTTGGTTATATCAGCGTCCGGCTAAAAACTGGGGCTACTCCACTGCGGCCATATCAGCATACTTAAATTAACCTCTTGAAACCCAAAAGCGTTTTTCCCCAAAAAAAAGCAGACACCCTTCATACAAGAATGCAGCATCTTTGTAGATAAACTCATCCCTATTGAAGAATGTTCCTCCGTCCACACACATTTTCCTTTTTATATTTCATTGATATTCTTGAAGATGATATACTAATGCAGATGCAGGGAGCAACTATGAAATTTTCGACTTCTTCCCTTTGGACTCACATGACAATAATGGCGATACAATTTATTTTATGTGCAGACAGTATTTATTCTTTCTGTAATGATCTGCGGTTTTAAAAAACACTGCTTTGAAAGTACCTGTGGATTAGACAATACGTGGCTAAAAAGAAGTTTGCAGCACCATAAACAGTTAGGAGAAACCATGATGAACGGCACAATCACACGAAGATACTTTCTTAGACTGCTGGCCGGGTTGCCATTTATTGCCGGGTTGCCTCTTTACCGGTCTATGGTATTTGCCCAAACCCCGGTAAGCGGCCAGACTACCCAAAAAAAACATATTGGTGAAACATTTGCCGGCGAAGAACTTCATTACAACATTGCCTTCTGGTTTCTCCGCAAGGTCGCTGTGGTGAAGATGACTTTTGCCCGCGGCCCGGAGAAGGGGCAGTATATATCCACCCTGCAGGGAGAGACCGTGGGCTTTACCGGATTTATAACCCGCTATCGCACAGACACATATCGCGCCGTCATGGAGGAACTTGACGAAGGCAGCCGCCTTAGGTCGCTCTCCTTTGAGGAGCGGGTTAAGATTGGAAAAGATTCAAGGATGCGCACCCACACCTTCGACCATAAAAACCGGAAATGGGTCGAACGAAGTGTGCGTGTAAGCGGCGCTACGAGTACAATTGAACATGAAATTGCAGGGGACCAGGACTACAATGACTTCCTTACCGCTTCTTACAATTTCCGGTATGGCGTCTACGGTACTGCAGAGAGAGGAAAGGCCTATCGTATACCGGTCTTCCCGAAGGAAACTGTTACCGCTTATGATGTGAAGATCGCTTCAAAAACAGAAGAGGACCGCATAAGAGAGCGTGATTCTGTGCTTGACGGGAGCGAATACCGCATTGAGCTTAATATGGACCCTGAGGTTCTTCAGTCCGAGAAAGGGCTCATCAAAGGGTGGCTTGCCAAAGAACTCTACCCGGTTGAGGGCATTATGGAGGATGTCTTTCTCTTTGGGGATGTGCACGGGACCCTTATAAAAAGGGTTAAACCCTGATATTCCCCCGGTTTGATTAATTGAAAGGTTAATTATGGCAAAACATTACGAATTTGATACCAAATTGTGGTTAATATCTATGGTTGACGGTGCAGCCATTCCCAGACTACGTCATATTTCTTAAGATAAATCTGTGTTTCTGCCGGCACACCTGAACACCAGTTTCCGCTGTGTCTGTCCATGGCACCTTTTGTCCTTCCTGCTCCGCAGTTATATGCAGAAGCAAGGAATTTCCCCAAAGCGTGGGGATCGTTCATCAGGTAATCTTTTCTTCCATTGTTAAGCGCGCGCATATCAGCATCAAAAAGCAGAAATGATGCCTTTGCAGCGTTTTCATGATCTTCCATACCGTGAATAAAATCATTTTCCAAACGTGCCCGAGGGTACAGGCGTGCGATTCTCTTGTATGTATCAGGAATAAACTGGAAGAGTCCTCTTGCTCCTGCCTTTGATGCCGAGTAACGGTAAGCGCTCTCTTTATTCGTACCCATGATAACGAGCGTTTCATGGATAAGCCTTTCCGTTGTATACTTTCCGCTTTCGAATTTTTGAGGGTCTATATGTTCAATAATTGCCAATGTAAGGGAAACATCATCATCAATAAATTTATCACTTGATAATGGCCTCACTCCCCTCACGATAAGATCATTCTTTGCCTTGTTAAGAACATTTTTCAAGTATTCCAGGCCTGCCTTTCTCACATCGGGGATGTCAAGATTCTCAGAATAAGGTGTATAGACAACCTCTTTAAAAGTTGTTCCGTGCCTTACCGGTCTTCTAATGGCCAGCACAATGTGGTGTTCCGGGTACACAATAGTAAACTTAGTATTGACGCCGTTTGATTTGCCGGGTTCTATGATAACACTCTCAGTTTTTGCGCCGAGCTTTGGATGAACTTTGACAACCTGGATATCTCTGTTTTTCAGATTCTCGACGGCAAGAAGAATGGTAAAATTACCTAATTCGTTTCTAATACTTTTTCTGACCTTTGCTACTTTTTTTCTCTCTTTTCCTTTACGCCCCTTTTTCGATTTTTTTCCTTTTACCGGATTTTTTATCTTTTCAGTTTTGGTAATTTTTACAACTTTAAACCCGCTGGTCATGTTTCCAAGCATTTCTTTTGCTCTCGCTATATCGTCAAATATATTAAAATTTATAATTTCGTGTGTTTCCGATGGAGGTTCAAATTCAATAGAATCTTCTATATTTACTTCCGCAATATCATCTTCATCAACTTCGGCCTCATCTGCAGCTAAAGGAAAAAAAGATAAAAAGATAAAACAAACTGTTATGAAGAGGCATAAAAATATTGATAAATAGAATTTTTTTATCTGATTTTCCAAAAAATTCTTCCTTTAAAACGATTTATACATACATTCTTTGCAGCAAACTAATAATATAAATCACGCCTTTTTGCAAACTTATTTTCATTGACACGCCTTGATTGACGTGTCAATATGAGTATTAACGCTTATAAAAGATTACCTTATTTCGATCTTAAGGAAACTTTTTTTAATGAAGGGAAAATTGAGTTATGAAACTTAAAATTGGTGTTTTGACAGGTGGAGGAGATTGTCCCGGTCTTAATGGTGCAGTAAAATGGGTAACAAAAAGTGCTCTTGATCCGAGACTTGTTGATAAGCGGTCTGTTTCTTTTGAAGTTATCGGCATTGCCAACGGCTGGAAAGGTTTGGTAGAAGTTGATCCTGACGATCCTAAAAGCTGCGAAAGATACCTGAAGCATCTTGATGAAGAAAATGTTAGAAGATGGGACCGTTATGGGGGAACAAACCTCGGCACCTCAAGGACAAACCCCTTTAATCCGAATAATGACCGTTCTGAAAAAGTAATTGATAATATTAAAAAGCTCGGGATAGACATAGTTGTAGCAATTGGCGGAGAAGATACACTTGGAGTTGCCTATAAATTGTACAAACTGGGCATCAAGACAGTAGGCATTCCAAAGACTATTGATAATGATCTCACAGGAACCGACTATTCTCTCGGTTTTGATACTGCTGTCAATGTAATTATGGAGGAAATAGACCGGTTGAGGACTACAGCCGGTTCTCATGGCCGTATATTTGTTGTCGAAACAATGGGGCGACATGCCGGGTGGCTCGCCCTGCATGGTGGTGAATGCAGCGGTGCATATATCATTTTAATACCGGAATATCTTTTTGATATGAACCGTGTATGTGAACTCCTCAGTGAACGAAGAGGGCGGGAAATAAACTATTCAATTATTGTCGTTTCCGAAGGTGCAATGCCTTCAGGACAACATGAATTTCTTCGAGACGGCAAGGTAGATGAATTCGGACATCCCTCGCTTGGAGGCATAGCAAATTATGTTTCCGATGAAATAGAAAAAAGGACAGGATTCGTATCACGCCCAATCGCCTTGAGTTACTTGCAACGCGGAGGAACACCTTCAGCACATGATCGTTTGATGGCAAGGCGGTTTGGTATTGCAGCGGTTGATATGGTAGTCAACGAGGATTTCGGACGCATGGTAGCTCTTTCGCGCGGTCAGATCACGAGTGTTCCGATGAAAGAGATTATACATAAACTAAAGCTTGTTGACGTTAATAAGTTTTACGATATTGAAAGGTATAACGGACGCAGATCAATACTGTAGATAAATATAGAAATACAGCAGCCTGGTTACAAAAAATTGTCGTAATTGTCCTACACTAATTGTCGTAATTGTCCTACAGACAAATAAATATTATATGTTATATTTTGTAATATAAGCCTGAAAAAAGCCAAACCATCCGTGAGAATGGGACGGAAAGCTAACGGGTCTTAATTTAATCGCCCACCTTGTTCATCAGAAAGACAGCCGAGCCGCCAGACAATAATATAAATGGTTGAAGGAAATATATAAAGAAATAAGATAGTTTGGAGATTTTGACCTCCTTAATATTCATCAGTCAAGCTACCTTAGGTGCCGGGTTAAACACAGCAGCTTTAAGGGGATTGAAAAATGAATAAAAATAATCAAGGGAGGTTTAAGCTATGAAATTTAAATACGTAAAAGCTATAATTTTAGCTCTGGTACTCATCTTTGGTTTTACTATGCCAATTCAGGCTGCTACAATTGTGGATTTGAATTCCAACGACTGGAATTCTATATCAGGATATGGATATGTTCCAGGTACAAATTACTTTACCGTTACTGAAGATTACAACGAGTACCGTCAAATAATTCCATACCCATCTCATGACGGCTACGCCCTTGTTGATCCCTATGGCGGTTTTTTTGACAAAAAAATTACTCTTGGGCCGGGGGAAGGTTCAAACTTTAACATGACATTTATAGTTACAAATACAACACCCTATACCTGGTCTGATTACCATTTCATAATTAAACCGCAAGGGGTAGAATACGTCTACACGGGTGCCAATAGCGACCACTTCGTTGGCTGGAGTTTTAGAGATAATGGTGGCATAGACAATGAACTTCAATTCTTTCCTTATTTCATTCCACCATGGCCTCGGGAGTCGGTACACCCAGGAGAAACGGTAACTTTTAATTTTTCGGTTAATGCCCCTTATGGCTCTGAATTTTACCTTACACAAATAGCTACTACCAGCGTACCCATTCCCGGCGCAATCTGGCTTCTTGCCCCAGGTTTTCTTGGTCTTATGGGGCTTAAGAAAAAGTATTTGTGAAAATAAGTCAGCAATAAAAAGGCAGAGTCAGAAACGGCTCTGCCTTGTTTATACTGTTTTGCTTTATGATTTTCTTTTTACCGGTCAACGGCTTGTTTCATAACTTTTCGCCGGACATGTCTTTGTCCGGCGAAGTGAAGAAACCTGAATTTTCCGCATTGTGTTATTAAAGCAGTAAAAAGCAATTTCAGACCCTGGATTTTGATATTAAGCCAAAAAATCATATCTATCCCTTGTGTCAATAGTAACCGTCGGCAGCCACTGTAATTCAAAACACAGCTCATGCCGTTCCAATTTTTTAATGAAAAATGATTTTGTCATATCCAAACTGACCCACTACCAAAATTTCTTGCCGATTTACTTAATGCTCAAAGTGTTGTAGATTTAATGCGTTAAAAAATGGAGGGATTATACAGTGCGATTTAAAATTATCAGCCTTGGCTGCCCTAAGAACCTCGTAGAATCGGAATATATTACAGCAAGTCTTGAAAAAAAAGGAAATGAACTTTCAGAACAGTGCGATACTGTCATTATCAATACCTGTGCATTTATTGCAGATGCAGCAAAGGAATCCATTGAAACGATCCTCGAAGAAACAATTAACCGGGAGGGCCATAAGAAAAAGCTGGTAGTTACAGGCTGTCTTGTTGAGCGTTACGGAGAAAAATTACGGGCATTGCTTCCCGAAGCAGATCTTTTCATAGGCAGGAATTTCTATGATGAGATCGGGACGCTGATTGATAAAAACGGGTTTTTTCAGAGAAAAGGCAATTTTTCTGAGAGTTTTCCCAGGAAAATTCTCACAGCCAAACCAACAGCCTACTTGAAAATTCAGGAAGGCTGCGACAACAGGTGCAGTTATTGCACTGTGCCGGATATACGGGGAAGTCTGCGGAGCAGAAGTATGGAAAGTATCAGGGATGAACTTGAATGGCTTCTGGCAGAAGGTTTTAAAGAAATAAACATAATCGGCCAGGATATTACCTCTTATGGGAAAAATGACGGCCATGATTTGCAGAAATTGTTGTCTTACCTTCTCACGGTAAAGGGGGATTATTTTCTCAGACTCCTATATATGCACCCTAAAGGAATAAATAAAGATTTATTAGACCTCATAAGCAGAGAAGACAGGATTATCAAATATATGGATATACCTATCCAGCATTCGGAAGACAATATTCTTAACCGGATGGGAAGGGGATATAATAAAAACTACCTTGAAATGCTCTTCAGAGATATAAGGGAGAACATCCCTGACGCCGTATTGAGAACTACCGTAATTGTGGGCTTTCCTGGTGAAACAGAGGATGAGTTTTCAAATCTCTGTGATTTTATAAAAACGTGTGAATTCGACATGCTCGGGGCATTTATGTATTCTAAAGAGGAAGGCACAAAAGCTGCAAGATTTAAGGGACACCTGAGAAAAGGAATCAAACAGGAAAGACACAATACAATCATGGCCATGCAAAAGGATATTTCAAAAGAAAGATTGAAAAGTCTTATCGGAAAAAACGTGCAGGTAATCGTTGAGGGAAAAGAAGGGGGATATATGGCTGGAAGGCTACTAACCCAGGCACCTGATATAGACGGCATGGTTTTTATTAAAGGACCATGCAATATCGGTGAGATAAGAGAAGGTAAAATAGTGAAAACCCTCGATTATGATGTTATAGTAGAATTATAGGCCTGCTATTGGCAGGCCAAGCAGAGACAAATAGCAATCAAATCTTTATTTTTGGCAAGGTACAAAAAAAATAAATATTTGATTGCTTTGATACTAAGGAGAACATAGATGGAACCTATTAATGAATTAATTGTCGTCAGGAAAGAAAAAGAGAAAGCTTTAAGGGATGCCGGTATAGAAACATATCCTCAGGACAACGGTCCTTACATCACCACAGAGGATATTGAAAAAAAGTTCGGCGAGATTTCGCATGACGACCTTGAAAAGGTTGAAGAACATGTCTGTGTTGCTGGCAGAGTCATGGCCTTCAGGGATTTCGGCAAGAGCAGCTTTATCCACATCCAGGACAGAAAGGGTAAAATCCAGGCATATGTGAGAAAGGATATGCTCAAGTCTCCAGAATACGGTATTTTTAAGAAGTTTGACATATGCGATATTGTAGGCGTTGACGGCAGGTTATTCAGAACCAAGACCGGAGAATTAACAATCCTCGCAGAAAACATAAAGCTTCTCACGAAATCACTCCGCCCTTTGCCTGAAAAATGGCATGGACTGAAGGATGTGGAAGAGCGGTACAGAAAGAGGTACCTCGACCTTATCGTCAATGAGCGTGCCAAGGATGTTTTTACAAAAAGGGCAAAAATAATAGAATTTATAAGGAACTATTTCATAAAGAAAGATTTTGTTGAGGTGGAAACACCTATGATGCATGCCATCGCAGGCGGCGCAGTGGCTAAGCCATTTATTACCCATCACAACGCACTTAATATGGAACTTTACCTCAGGGTTGCACCGGAATTGTATTTAAAAAGACTTGTCGTAGGGGGATTTGAACGGGTTTTTGAGATAAACAGGAATTTCAGGAATGAAGGTATTTCAGTCCGGCATAACCCGGAATTCACCATGCTAGAATTCTATCAGGCATACTCCACCTATGAAGACCTTATGGCCTTTACAGAGGATATGGTATCGTCTCTGGTACATGAGCTTTTCAATAGCTATAAAGTTACATACAGCGGTCAGGAAATAGATTTTTCGCCGCCCTGGAGAAAGATGACCATGGAGGAAGCATTACGCGATTTGGGAGGATTTGATCTTGCCCGGTTGGACGATATGGGATGGCTTGCTTCGTACGCAAAAGAACTGGAGATAGAAGGAGCTGAAAAAGAGACCAAAGGGAAGCTTATCACAAAGATTTTTGAAGAACTCTGTGAGAAGCAATTGATACAGCCGACTTTTATCACACGCTACCCTGTCGAAGTATCACCGCTTGCAAAGAGAAACAAAGAAAACCCTCATCTCACAGAAAGGTTTGAAATGTATATTAACGGCATGGAGATAGCAAACGGCTTCAACGAGTTGAATGATCCTGAAGACCAGAGAGCGCGCTTTGAAGAACAGATCCGGGAAAAGGAAGAAGGCGCAATGATGGATGAGGAATATATAACAGCTCTTGAATATGGTCTGCCGCCGACAGCAGGTGAAGGCATCGGGATTGACAGGCTTACCATGGTCCTTACAGATTCACCTTCTATCAGGGAAGTAATTTTCTTTCCGTTGCTGAAACCTTGAGGGACCCCGGTATATTGATGCTGTTCATTATTCACGATTCACTATTCACTGGACTGTCATGAAATACGAAACTTCTATAGGTTTACGATACCTGCGTTCCAAAAGAAAAGAGGCCTTCATATCCTTAACCACCTGGATTTCCGTTGTCGGCATCGCAATCGGCGTTTTAGCTTTAATTCTCGTGATTGCCGTTATGACAGGATTTCAGAATGAGATCAGGGAACGTATACTCGGCATAAACCCGCATATCCTCGTAATGAGTATTGACAAAGACATACAGGAACCGGCGAAACTTGTAAGCACTATCAAAGGGATAGACGGAGTCACTCAGGCCTTTCCTTTTGTGTCATTCCAGGCCATGGTTCAGGCCGGCAGGCAGCTATCGGGTGTTATTGTTAAGGGTTTGAATGCCGAAGATGTAAAGTTCATGGGAAATCTACTGAAGGAAGGCAGCATAAGTGCCCTTAATAAAAATGGGAGCGTCCTTATAGGCAAGGAACTGGCAAAGCATATGGGCTTACTGTCAGGCGATACATTTTCGGTTATGGTTCCTTTTGGCGGCGTCTCACCTATGGGCGCCATTCCTGAGACGGTCAGGGTCAAGGTAGGCGGCATATTCGAGACCGGCATGTACGAGATTGACAACACCCTCATTATTATGCCGTTGAAAGATGTGGAAAACATAATTGGTGCAGGAGTAACAGGTATAGAAATAAAACTGAAAGATGTATACCAGGCAGATGAAATCAGAAAAGAGATAGGTAAACGGCTCGGGTTCGGGTATTTTGGCAGGACATGGATCGAGATGAACAAGAATCTCTTTTCAGCATTGAAACTTGAAAAAATTGCCATGTTTATCATACTCGCACTGGTAATTTTAGTGGCAAGCTTCAATATAATCAGCTCTCTTGTTATGACTGTAAAGGAAAAGAAAAAAGATATCGCAATCCTGAAAGCCATGGGAGCAAGAAAGAAAAGCATCATGAAAATATTTATGGTAGAGGGCATTGCCATAGGTGTTGTGGGCGCTCTGATAGGCTCATTCAGCGGCTATATGCTGTGTGAAATTCAAAGTAGATTTCAAATTATTAAACTATCGCCGGATGTTTATTATATAACCACGCTGCCCATGATGATAAGTATTTTGGATGTTATTCTCATTGCATCAACAACCATGATCATCTGTACCCTGTCAACGCTTTATCCCTCATACAAGGCCTCAAAAATCGATCCTGTGGAGGCTCTGAGATATGAATGAGACCATTATGAGCGTATCCGGACTGAAAAAAAGATTCGACAAGAACGGTCTGGAAGTCAATGTTCTTAAGGGTATTGACCTTACCATACAGCAGAGGGATTTTATTACGATTATGGGGCCTTCAGGTGCAGGTAAAAGCACATTCCTCCATATATTGGGCACCCTGGACGCACCCACCGAAGGTGAGATAATTTTCAGAGGCCGGAATGTACATGAATTTAACGAAGAAGAGTCGGGCATCTTCAGAAATGAGAAGGTGGGCTTTGTATTTCAGTTCTATCATCTGCTGCAGGATTTCAATGTCATTGAAAATATTATGATCCCTCTTATGATACGCCGGATAAACGAGGCGGAGGCATTAAAGAAGGCAGAAGCCTTTCTTGAAATTATGGGTCTTACAAACAGAAAAAATCATCGACCCGGAGAATTGTCAGGCGGAGAGCAGCAAAGGGTTGCCATTGCAAGAGCTCTTGTGAATGAACCGGAACTGATTCTTGCAGACGAGCCGACAGGCAACCTTGACAGGAAAACAGGCCGCGAGGTCCTTAATTACATACTTTCAATAAATGAAAGGCTTTCATCCACCCTTGTTCTCGTCACTCATGACCCGGAAATAGGCTCCATCGGAACAAGAAAGTTTAATATGGTTGACGGGGAACTCTTCCAGCTCTGAAATTGTATTTTATTGATTTTTGTTTTTTTCAGTTTTCTCTTTGATCGGTCAACGGCATGATTGTGATGTCCATCTTCGGCGCTCTGCTTCGCCTTGCGATCCTCCAACGTACATTCAGTACGTTTTCGGCCTGCAATGCTCACAGCCCATCCGAATCTGAAACATCCCTGCCATGCCGTTGCCCACTCAACCCGGATTCACATATACGCTTATGTGAATCCGGTATAAAAGCACATGGCTTTATTTTTAACTCTATATATCCCCATATTTTATCTGATTTAATTTTTAAAACATCTTTTCACAATTTTGACAATAACCCAATGAAAGGAGTACATAATGGCTCAAAAATCATAATTTCTACAACATTTGCTAAAACAGTTTTAGCAACACTATTTTATCAATATTAACATGATGTTACACTGATACATAAATATTTGTGAATTTGAATTGCCTGCCGGATTAAAAGCTCTTTTTAATTTGCAGAAACTGTTTCTGCAAATTCAAAAATCCTTCGTAAACACAAGCCAGTCCTTGTTGTTAAGTTTTTCCGAAACTGTTTCGGAGAATACACAGAATAAAACCATCGAAAAAGCAGCTTCGCAGTTTTCCAGAGGCAAAGACTTCGGATTGAAATGTGCGCCTTCTGCCCTTAACTGGACAATTCTTCTTTCATATACTATTAAACACTCTGTACGAACAAGCCACCCAGGAATTACTATTTGAAAGCAAGTGCGTTCATGGATTCCGAGAATCGTCAGAAGTAAAAATATAAAAAGTGTGACATATCCTCACATAAATATTACAATAATTGTAGTACATAACCTACTGAAATTGTAGTACATATCCTACATACAAAAAGCTTATTTTGTTATACATTTGCTGTATATAGAAATCTAAAGTCAAAATATCCTTATGGGAGCAATGAAATGGGGAGAATATTAATGCAAAGCAGATGGTCCAGGGTTAAGGATTATGTTAAGGAAAGCGGACGAACAGTTAAAGCTGTTGTTTTATTGCCAGTTGCTGTATTAGCTCTCGGCACATATATAAGTCGAGCAGATGCTGCAATGAATGATGCCGACCTTGATGCTATAATGGGGGCATCTCATACTGGAATAACAATAAGCAATCCCAATCCGAATCCCAATCCGTATGGTATGGGTATCGTAGGAATTGCAGGTAATTACGGCAATGAGCTGGCCATAGTCTGGCAATATGGAACAGTTGGATTTTACAATGCAAGTAACCCTAATTCATTAGTTATGACCGGATTAATTAGAACAATCTCAGCAGCAACAGCAGTCACATATTTGATAAATCCACCAGCAGGCATGACTGGTGATATTGCAGTAGCTGATAGTTATTCTATATGGACATATATGAAAACAGGCGCTTTAAAACAAAGTTTTGACTTGAACTTACAATCAGGAGAAATAATAAACGACCTAAAGATTGAAGACGGTAAAGTATATATTGCAACAACAAAAGGAATGGGAACAGTCAATCCAAGCACGGGAAATATTACTTATTTTGGAACAGGCAGTTGTGATTCTGTGCAGCCGATAGATTTTATTGAAGGCTTAAGTCCCAGGATATTTACACAATCAGGGTCAGAGTATTACAGAAATCCTGATGGTTCACCAAATGTAGGTACAGGTATAATTACAGATATGCTTTCAAGACAGGGATATGGAGTTAACGAAGGCTATCTATGGGGAGTAAGAGCGTTAAGCCGAAGCGACTTATGGGCGTGGGATGCACTTAGTGGACTTACAGAAAAGCAATCAACCGTACCAATCCCTGGCGCATTATGGCTCTTCGGCCCCGGTTTGGTTGGTCTCGCAGCAATCAGGAGAAAATTCACAAAGTAATCATAAATAACCAATTATCAAGGCAGTGCCAGAAATGGCTCTGCCTTTTTTATTTGTCATTCCAGAAGGAATTACCACTTGTATTCTTGCATTCTGTTCAGAAATCCATTTTATTCAGTACGGGAAGTTTTGTACCTTAGCAAAAAGCCACACAGTGTGCATTTCGTAAAGAAAGCAGCGCTTCAGGCAAAAACCACGCAGTATCAACTCCTGGAAAGAGTCATTTTATGCAAGTACTCAAGAACCTGATGAAACTTAAATAATATTATCTGCTCATTGCCCTTCTTTTTCATTCTCTCCCACAATCTCATTTACAATCTTCTCTGCATGAACGGGAGAATAGATGGGAATATCTGCCTTACTAAAATCACCTTCATTGCGTGTGACTATTGCATCTACACCGGCATAACAGGCTGATGCATGCAATACTGCATCTTCAAAATCTTTAAAATCACTTGCCAATGCCTTCTCTATAACAACACGATTTACAAGAGCCACCTGAAAGATGACCAGAAGCTTTTTTATTGCCTCCTTTGCCTGTTCGGACCCCATGGCTTTTGAGACAATATAATATATCGTTGTGAGTGTTGTTCCACAGAGATAACCTGTAATTGCACCCTCTTCTGACGCTGCAAAAAGGGCTGAAGCGGAATCAGCAAAAGGCTTTCTGTCCATGAGAACATCAAGCACTATATTGGTGTCAAAAAGTAATTTCAATGAAATTTTTCCTCAAGATATTTCCGGTAATCCTTCTCATCAACTTTAGCATCCTTGAGCAGTCCATGAAGAGATGCCGTTATTGGAGGTGTTCTTTTGGTATGGATTGTGTCTGTTTTAAGAATACGGAAGTAATCGGCAACCACTTGCGACAGTGATCTTCCTTTTTCATGGGCATATGTTTTTGCCTGTTCGATAAGGCTATCATCGAGACGTAAGGTAAGTTTGGTCTGCATGGTTCCTCCTTCTTATACGTCATTATATTAATTTATTATA
Source organism: Pseudomonadota bacterium (assembly GCA_026388275.1). NCBI lineage: Bacteria > Pseudomonadati > Pseudomonadota > Pseudomonadota bacterium. Next base: position 7,068 of record JAPLKB010000057.1, on the reverse strand, counting down.
CGTCATCGTTTACATCCTGTCAATCAGAAAAGATACATAATAATAATAATAATCGGAAATGCTATGTTGCCTCACTGCAGTTATCAAATAGAGAATACACCCAATACTGGGCATAAACGAACTGACTAAGATGAGAACGTTGCTTGTTTCCGGGGCCATAAGGTTTCTTGAGGATGCTTATCCAGTCATTGGAGCCAATCGCCGAAACGGCCTGCTCTGACTGATTCTGTCGTTGGAACAAAATGATCAAAAATATCGATTTTATATCATTTGGTGCGATTACAGACACAGTGTCTGTAGCATCTGTTCTCACAGTGAGAACAAAAAGTTAAATCTCTATAAAGCCAATATAGGATGTGGTTTAGATAATTAAGTAAATTTTTCGTTCACTGTGAACGAAAGCATATAACCATTTTTAGAAATGTCTTTTTTGGAGTACAGGAAAGCAAATAAAGAAGATTCTTAAAAATGGTAGGTTTTCCTTTTATTAAAATTTGAGATAAGAATAAAGACAAAAAACGTAATAGAAGATATAATAAAACAAAAACATGGAAAAACCGATAGAAGCAAAGGAGTTCCAACAAATCGCTGGGGCCAATCTGCCTGAAAGCAGGCTCCGGCTTAGCTTTTCTTTGGGCTTATAAAGGAAAACTATGGAGAATAAGCCACGAAAAAGGTGGGAGAGCACCCCACGGTTCCCTCTTATTTTAATTTAGGAGGAAAGTATGACAAAGGTTATTAATTCCACTAAAGAAAAGGCGGCGCTTTTAGACTGGGATGGTACACTCCGCGCCGGATATGAAATTACAGAGTGGTGCGATTTTCTGGACGAACGGGGTAATTTTGACAGAGAAATAGGAGAACGCCAGAGAACTCTACTCTCAAATTATCTTACCGGCAAAATAACCTATAGCCAGGCGGTCTTCGATGTAGGTGTGAACTATGCTGAGGGACTTGGGGGTTATAAGGTCAAAGACACTCAGGATCTTGCCCTGCAATTCGCAGATAATGACAAAGCAATATTCGACTTCACGCCGGCACTTTTTGAAATATTACACAGGAATAAAATTAAGATAATTCTCGTAAGTAACACTCCCCAGTTACTTCTTGAAGTGTACAGAAAGAAATTTAAATTGAGCAAGGTGTATGGATTAAAGATCGCGGAAAAAGCCGACTTCTGGGTAAACAAGGTTATTATAAATCCAGGGCTTACAGAGTCTAAAAAGAAGATAGCCGCTGATCTTGCGAAAAAATATGATATTATCCTGGGCATGGGAGACACCCACCATGATGTGCCTTTGTTCGAATACTCAAGATTCCGCCTTTTTATAAAACCCAGAAAAAAACCAAATATAAGCATTCCTGAAGTCATCGGATTGGAAGTGGTCAGCGAAGACACGGTATTAAAAACAATTGAATCCAAACTGATAAATATTTCTACCAGTTAGGGCGGAAACAAAGTGGAGAGACGTGAGGGAAGACCATTAAATTATCAAGGATATTGTCAAAATTTGAATGAAAAATTGATAAGAAGGTTGAGCAAAGATAAGCCCTTACAAGTCATAATAAGGGGGAGGTAACAGGAAGTATGGGAAATGAAGAAATCCTTCTTCATTTCCGCCTGATTCAAATAAACGTGTATGTGAATCAGGCTTGGGTGGTCAGCGGCATGGCAGGGATGTTTCAGATTCGGATGGGCTGTGAGCCTTGCAGGCCGTAATCGTACTGAATGTACGATGGAGGATCGCAAGGTGAAGCAGAGCGCCGAAGATGAATATCCCAATCATGCCGCTGACCGAAAAAGAAAAAAACGTGGAAAGAAAAACCTTACTGGCTTGTCATCTGTTTAAGCACCTGTTCCAGTTTCTTTAGCTGTTCCCCATAGCCTGCCCAGTCGCCCTGCTTCTGAAGTTCTTTTGCCTTATCAAACTGTTTCATGGCTTCTCTTGCAAGTTCGTTAACAGAAGCTTTTTTCTGTGGCTGGGGCACCGCTCCGGTTGACGCTGCAACAGGTACACCTTTTCTGCCTCCGAAGAGCCGCTGGAGACATAACTCAAGATTTTCATCCATCACAACATCGTTCTCATATGCCACAATGACGCGTCTTAGTTCCGGAAGCCCTCCCTTGTCCTCTGCTGCAAGATAAAGCGGCTGGATATACATAAGTGATGTTTCAACCGGGATAATAAGGAGGCTTCCCCTGATGACCTGCGAACCGCGCTGTCCCCAGAGTGTGAGCTGCTGGGAAATAAAGGAATCCTGATCTATTCGCGCATCAATCTGCCTCGGTCCAAAGACAAGCCTGTCCCTTGGAAATGTGTAAATCACAAGTTTCCCGTAATAAGGCTCATCGCATCTTGCCGCAAACCATGCAGCCAGATTGTCTCTCTTTGAAGGCGTATATGGCATAAGCAGTGCATATTCCTCCTTCTTTTCCTCCGGGAGCTTCATAATCAGGTAATAGGGCTCCATGGGTTTTTCGGCGTGGGATGGTATTTGCCACAGGTCTTCCTTGTTGTAAAAGACCTTCGGGTCTGCCATGTGATATGTTGCATATATATGTGTCTGAATGGCGAAAAATTCCCTGGGATACCTTATATGTGCCTTCAGGTCTGCCGGCATTGTAGACATGGGTTTTAAGAGCCCCGGAAAAATTGTGTTGTATACATTTATAATCACATCATCAGCATCGCTCAGGTAGAAATCTACCTTCCCTGTGTATGCATCCACCGTTATTTTTACAGAGTTTCTCATATAATTGACATGATTCTTGAGACGTTTTGAATAAGGCAGCATGGTAGATACCGTATAGGCATCCATGATCCAGTAAAGTTTTCCCTCCTTTGAAATTACAATGTAGGGATCTGAATCAAGCATGAGAAAGGGGGCAATCTTATGAACCCTTTCCACAATATTCCGGTTATAAAGTATCTTGCTTTCATCTTTAATATCAGAGGAAAGAACAATTTTAGCGGTTCGGAATGACAATGCAAATAATGCACGTTTCAACACAGAATCAAGAGAGACGCCTCCCGCGCCCTTATATGAAGTGTATATGTTGCCTTCCGATGTAGGGTAGCTGAATTCGGGAATCTTCGTATTCACGATTGCATAGTCACCGGTAAGTTCGCCAAAGTATATTTCAGGCGTTGTTATCTTTATATCAGAACTGGAAACAGGCGGAATATCCTTTATAATGAACTCCGGCAGTCCCTCCCGTGTAATACGGCTTACCGGCCCCATGGTAATGCCGTTGCCATGGGTAAAGACAAATTTTTCATTGATCCAGGATTTGCTGGGAAGATCGTCATAAGACAATTCCCTTGCTGACAGCATTACCTGTCTGTATTCACCGTCTATGATATAGCGGTCGTTGTCGATATTCGTAAACCTGTAATACGTTCTTATCTGTTGCAACTGACTATAAGTTTTGAGCAGCGGTGATTCGTCCCATAATCTGATGTTCTTTATGGTGGCGGTATTCTTCTGAATATCCTTTTCAGTGAGGCCGTATGAAACATTAAATGGCCTGACAGACACGTTGTTGAGATTGTATCCGTACTTTGTAAAAGCTATATGGTGTTCTATAAATGGTTTCTCAACATCGAGTTCGTTTGGGGCAACCTTAAAATTCTGGAGCAGTGCCGGATAGGCAACTATACCAACTATATAAACCAGCAATACCAGACCAAGGGGTAAGAGAGTGATCTTCCACGATTCTCTTGTAAACGCCGTAATGAAGGCAATCCCGGCAATCACGGTAAGCAGTGAGAGCAATCCCAGCACAAAAAGTCTGGCGTATACATCAGTGTAACCGGCGCCCACTATCACGCCATGCGTCGAATAGAGCAGATCAAAGCGGTCGAGATAGAAACCTGATGCAATCTTTAAAAGGAATAATCCGGCAAGGATGCCGATGTGCCTTTTTGCTTCTTTTGAAAAGGATATACCGGCACTGCTCGCAAGAAATCCGCCTCTCACTGCATAGGCCGCAAAAACAAGAATGAGTGTGATAAAAATAATGAAACCTGCATAGGCGCTGAGCAATTCATAAAAGGGGAATTTAAAAAGATAGAAACCTACATCCTTTCCCAGGATAGGATCTTTCATGCCCGTATCTATACTGTTAAGAAAAATAAGCGTTTGAGACCAGAAGCTGCTCCCCCATGAACCTCCGAGAAAGCCTATGATTGCTGCAAGGAGGATACTGAAGGGTTTCGAAAATCTGTTCAAGGGCTCCAGGTTCAATGAAATGCCTATTTGTTGCGATAAGGCAATGTTGACGGAAGGGTGCTGCACCCGGCTCACCAGGAGCATGTTGGCAAGGACAAAGATGAAGGATATTAAACCAAAAATGAGTCCGGTAAAAATCTCCGTAGAGAAAGTTTTTAGGAAGACATTCCCGTAAGCCACTTCCTGAAAAAACAGCCAGTCAACATAAAAGTTTGTTATTCTTGATGCTGCCAGCAGAATTATAATCACCGCTCCAATAAGGAGCATCCTGGTTGCCTTTCCTGTCATTCTCTCTACCTCCCTTGAGTAGATTCCATTGGATTTAATAAATGTTTGCAGGCAGTAAGCTTTATTTTAACCTGCCCGATGATTTTCCTGATAATTTCCGCGACATACTTTAGCGCTGGTTTTCATTTATTTTCGGCTATTTTACCATAAATATTCCGGCAGAGGGAAAGAATAAACCATCACGATACAAGCAGAATTCTCACCGACCGGTGGGCTCATCATCCCGCTGTCAGCATCCCGGTTCACCGTGATGTCCGCAGCAACTACTGAGAGTCAATATTTTTTTCATATTGTTCCTGAAGAAAAGCCAGATTTTTTTTGAAAGCGGCATATCAACATCAAAGTTGGACAAAAACATTTTGATATTCGGCTTCCGGTGCTCGTGATCGTGGTTATGCATAATTCTTTTCCTTTTAACCTATGAGACAATTCAATAGCTGCCTCCTTGCGTATATCGGGCAGATATTTTCATTATAGCAAAACTTCTCACATAGTTATATAAAATATGGGTTAAAGTTTTTTTGAAAAAAAGCGATATAAAAATAGATTGATATATTTTTTTGATGTTACAAATAAAAAGTGTTATCAAAAAACATACTAAAATCGGGGAATAATTTATATTTAGGAGGTCAAATGGACGTTAAATTTATCAATCCCTTTGTTGCAGCAACTACGACTGTATTCAAAACCATGCTCAACATAGATCTTAAAATGAACAAGCCCATACTCAAAAATACCAGAAATGCATCTGCCGAGGTAACGGGAATTATGGGTCTCGCCGGTGATGCAAAGGGAACGATCTGCATGAGCTTTACAAGAAATGGCGCTCTATATGTTTACAAAACTCTTATAGGTGATGACCATAGCGATTTAGACCCGGAAGTAATTGACGCAATTGGAGAGATTACCAATATAACATCAGGTCAGGCACGGAAAGAGTTTGAAAAATCGTCCATTAATCTGAAAGCAGCTATTCCTACAGTTGTTGTAGGAAAAGATGTAGAGTTGAATTTTATTTGTGGGCTACCAATAGTATCATTGCCGTTCCATTTCCAAACAGACAATGGTGAAGAAACAGTCCATGTGGACTTCTCATTTGAATAGACCAATTAATGATTAACCATTAACGGGGCTTACAACATATCTATACAGTATTTTAATACTTTTTTTGGAAACTCATTTATTTAAAGCATATTTGCCCTGGATAAAACAGTCCTATAACAGTCAACAGACGGAAAACCAATATTGTCAATCCCGACAGACACATAGACTGTGAAACAGCATTATCTGAATTCCAGAAAATAAATATTTTATCAACAGTCAGTGAGTGACCTTTTATATTACCTCAGGCCTATTTCACAGGAAAATTTCTCCTCTATCAATCCAAGGAAAGCTTTAGCAGGCGGGGACGGGTCTGTGTCCTTGAGAATAACAAGATCAATCCCGGCTTTTAAGTCACCATCGCAGATTGGAACTATCTTCATCTTCCCTAAGGCAACTTCATCTTTCACATTGGGAGGAAACATGAGGCCCACTCCCTTCCCTTTTTCTATTAACTGCTTCATGCCTTCGATACTGTCAATTTCAGCGCTTATGGAAGGTTTCATGTTTCTTTTTCTGAATTCTTCCAGGACAAGTCTTCTTGCCATGGAGCCTTCACAGTGAAGTATAAGTGGGTATTTATCCAAATCTTTCCACATGACCTCCTGCTTTTCTGAAACAGGGTCGTGTGGAGCAGTCACCAGTACCATTTTCTCGGTTTCAAGTATATGTAACGCTCGAACCTGACTGTTGATATTTTCAAAAGTGCCTACAATGCATAGATCGTGTTGAAAATCAATCAGTTCTTCAATGAGTTGGAGTGACCGCCCTTCTTTTAGCGTCACTTTTATGGAAGGTTGAAGTTCCTTGAAATAATCAACCACCGGCATGAGATACAAGGTAAGTGCGCCTGAGATGCCTATCCTGAGATTATTGTTTCTATAGCCCTCAAGCAGGGATTCAGCTTTCATTGCCCGAAGGCATATTTCTTCGGCTTGCCAAAAGAGGTCTTCACCTGTTTTGGTTAAATAAACCTTCTTTTTTTTCACATTAATCAGTTTCACACCGAAACGTTTCTGGAGGGCAGCAATTTGCATAGTTACCGCCGGCTGGCTAATGCAAAGTTTGTCTGATGCAACAGCAAAACTCTTTTCTCTTGCAACAAAATAAAATGTGATAAGCTGATCCAGATTAATTTTCGGGGGATTCATTGTATTTATTGTACAGGCAACTTAATGATGAGGTCAAGATAATCCGGGGTGCTTATCAACTCATAAGATAATATATATTGCAACAATTATTTTATCATCTATAATAATATTAACAATTTCAAACATGTAAGGAAAGCAGTTGGAAACTACTTATACAAAAATGGTTTTAAAAAAGGAGGCGGAATTATGAGAGAATTGGAATACGACGGTATAATTATCGGCGCCGGTCCTAACGGGCTTACCGCAGCGGGTTATTTGACAAAGGCAGGCTTGAAGATTGCTATTCTGGAAAGGA
>JAPLKB010000056.1 GCA_026388275.1 Pseudomonadota bacterium | reverse complement strand
GACGAAATAATCAGCAAAGCTCGGCGTGGTGAATTTATCTGTCATGAGGATGACTCCTTGGAGTGGGATAATCATCAATATACCATATATATCATATAGTTACAAGCTATTTCAGGGTAAATTACCGTGCAAAGGTCTTAATTTGTAATGCTTGAAAAAAGCTTGACATGTTATTGAAATAGCAGGACAATAGAAATAAAAAAGGGTGGGCATTAGGGGCAGGGGGATCATTAAAAATTTTCTATCATTCTCTTGCAGCTCACCATTAGGATACAAACTACGATATAAGAACCGTCCAGGAACTTTTTGATCATACCAATGTTTCAACAACAATGATTTACACCAACGTATTGAATAAAACGGGGCTTAGCGTAAAAAGGCCCCTGGATGGATAAGAGAGATATTCAAGGCTGCCGTATATCCCGACTATGACGTGGGATATATGGCTCCGGTGGAGGAATATTGGGATATGTTGCAGTAGAGATGTATAGTTAATTGTTAGCCCCGCGCTACGCGCGGCGCTAACACGGAGTAGAGCGGCCCTGTGGGTCCGCTCCATGACTTGTTGAAGACGCGCCGCACGCTGGTCCGCTTCGGCGCTAACAAGTCATTGGAACGGAAATGCCTTACGCAGTCTCAGACCTGTATGGTCTGATGCTTCAGGCATTCCGCTCAACTCCGCGTTCGCCGTAGCTAAAATTGAGCGGCAATTCTATCGCAAGTGGAGGATGACAATGAAAAATTTTCAGTGGCTGGGAATTATCGCGATGTTTTTATCTTTGTCTTTAATATCAAGCAGCAACGCTGCCGAATGGACGCATTATGCCAATAGTTCTGCGGGACAACACTACTTTGATCCAACAAGTATTACCTTTACAGGCAAAAATCAGGCAAAAGTCTGGGTCAAAAGGTTGTGGAGCAAAAGAGATATTGAGGAAGCCAAAGAGCTTTCCGGCCATATAGTTAAAGAAAGCAAAACTCTTTATGGCCTTGACTGCCGAGGAAAGCAAAGAAAGATGTTGCATCTAATAGTGTATGCTTCTGACGGCACTCCTATTTCTGACCATGCTTCAAACAATCCATGGGGACCTATCGTTCCTGACTCAACCGAGGATAAACTGCTTGACCGTGTTTGCAGCAAAAGATAGATTACGATTATTCTTAGAGTGAGCCCAGCATTATAGACTGAAAGGAGGGTGGGAAGCATTTATGAGACGGACAATAATCATCGCACTTCTTCTCCTGGCTATTGTCATAACTGTATTTTTGATTAAGCCTTACTTTCTCTACTATCAGCCGCCAAAAGACTTTCTCGTCGGCTTATTGTCGTCCTCAATTGTTGTTCTTTTTATTGAGGCCATATCTTACTGGAGGGACTTAAGAAGATTCTCATATTTGAGAGGGAAGTTTAAACGAGTCGAAATCTATAACAAAATAAAACCAGACCGAGCGACTAAAGATGGAAAAGACTACGAAGACATGACAACGAGATATGTAGCCGAAAAAGTCTGTCCTTTGATCAAAATTAGACATTTGGGCGAAGGCCGTTTTACCGGATCGGCACATTATGAGGAAGGCAAGGTTAAATTTGATTTGCTTCTCGATGCTTTGAATCCAGCACATGGATTCGGTGCCTACCAATATACGGTCAAGAAGCCCGGCTACCCTCTACCTGATTTTGGAAAGTATGAGCTGTTCAGAGATAAACTAAACGATGACAGAGTCTACGTATACTACGAGAACATCGCCCCAACAAAACGTGCGGAAGGCTACGAGGTTTGGGAAAAAACATAGCGCTATGAACGAGACAAATGAGAAGCAAGGTTTTGTTTTGAGACACTGAATGTGATTGGCGAACAAGGCGGTGCAGCGAATCCGCAAAAAAACGCGGCTCGCTGGCCTTTTCCTTATCCCTGAGGGAATGATATGAGATTTTCTGAACGATATGGTTTCAGGCCCATCAAGGAAATGATCCAAATTGAATCCATAGATGAACCGCTTCGCAACGGCCTTTGGAGTCTTCTAAAAGTTCACAGCTGGGATAATGTCAGCCACTCTTCAGGCATCTATGGTGGATACTACCTCAACGACTATGGCAATGAGCAAATCCAGGCTCTGTGCCAACGCCTTTGGTTTCATTACTTCAAGAAACCTCTTGATCAACTCAGTAACGACTGGACAAAAGTACTTGCCCACCTGCGGCAATACTTCTTTGACTGCAAGTGGTATGAGGTTTACGACTTTATTGAATTTGTGGCCAACAACTACGAGCGATACCACTTCAAGGAGGCGTTCATTCAGAGCTGTAATTCTCTTCTACAGAAAGAAATGTCGGCGTACAGGTTTGTCAATGGTATCATTGCAAGAATGACCGAAGAACATGAGGTCGCAGAAATAGAACAGGCTATCGAGGAAAGCAGGGGGCCAGTGAACAAACACTTACGCCGAGCATTAGAATTGCTGTCCGATAGAACCTCCCCGGATTATAGAAACTCCATAAAAGAAGCAATATCGGCTGTAGAGAGCCTCGTGGCCAATAATGTAAACGTGGATAAGGGGACATTAGGTCAACTCATTAAGAAACTCGAAGATGAAATAGGATTGCACCCCGCTCTGAGCAAGGCCTTCAGTAGCCTCTACGGCTACACGTCCGACCAAGGGGGAATACGACATGCGCTGATGGAGGCAGAAAGAGTCAACTTTGATGATGCGAAATTTATGCTTGTAGTTTGTTCCGCCTTCATCAACTTCGTTAATGGAAAGATACAGAGCAAGGGATAACAAGGCGCTGGAGCCAATCGGCGGAATAGGGTGTTCCGCCTCTGGTTCAGCTTTGTGTTATGCATAAAACAACATGCAAAATAAGAAAGGAGATATTATGGTAGAGTTTATCCTTATCATCGTTTTGGCCACCACAATTTGGTTAACTTATGATGCCAGTACCAACAAGATACCCGCCACAAAGCAGCCATATTCCATAAATAATGGCGCTCTAGCATGGTGTTTGTCGGCACTTCTGCTTTGGATTGTCACGTTTCCATATTACTTGGTACGCCGTTCCCAAGTTCTGCGGGAACGGCGCGGCAATGGCAATTCTGAAACATTTTCGGCGCAAGATATTGAAAGCCAGTTGAGCGCACTTGCGAGATTGAAAGAGCAAAAATTAATTTCTGAGTCTGACTATGAGCAAAAGAAGAAGCAGTTGCTTGGGATATGACAATGCTTAAGGGACTAACTGGTGGGGACAGCATGAAGGCTGGATCGACCGGGTGATTCATCCCAGGGATAGCCTACAAGTTCTTGGAGCGTGATTCCGGTGAAGGCATCCCGAAAAGAATATAAAGGGGTCAGGCACTGACAAAGGACAATAGGAATGAAAAGAATTGCCCAACCCGTGGATACAGCCAATTGCCGTTGGCTCTGGCTGATTCATATGTTGGCCACTGGAAAAACATTAGAAAAAATGCGATACTAAGGCAATGAATCAAACTGAACTTCTTAAGAATTTACACACCCGTACCCAGGAAGCCGTAGCTCACTATTGGCAGACACGAACTGCGCAACGCAGGAAGCAAGAAGAGGCCGGCAAGGCCGATCAAGGTCTTCGGAGCGCTGTGACAGGCGGTGCCCACATGGATGCCTTTATCAACCTTTTTACACAACTCATTACCGAGGCAGGCATCCCACCCGTATATATATTTCGAAAAAAGGCCGTTGAGCTTCCAGGTTTTTTTCGGCCCACAAAAGAATGGGATCTTCTCGTAGTCCGCGATCGGACACTGGTCGTCGCCATCGAAGCTAAATCTCAGGTCGGACCATCGTTCGGCAACAATTTCAACAACCGGACAGAGGAAGCGATGGGCAGTGCCCTTGACCTTTGGACCGCATTCAGAGAACGCGCCTACCTCGACAGCCCGCAGCCGTTTCTTGGATACTTCTTCATGCTGGAGGATTGCGAGGCATCGAACCGTCCTGTGAGCGTCCAGCAACCTCATTTCAAAGTATTCCCTGAGTTCATCGGCGCTTCGTATATGCGTCGGTACGAGTTGTTTTGTCGCAAGCTGGTTCTGGAGCGACACTACACAGCTTCTGCCTTCATCACCTCCTCGCTCCGTGAAGGCATTGACGGCAATTACGACACCCCTTCCAACGATCTTACAGTTGAACGTTTTGCAAAAACTCTTATTGCCCATGTATCGGCCTCCGTCTGAAACTATGCAACCCACAACCCACACGCTGATTAACGGCGACGCTCGTGATTTATCATTCCTAGGGGAGGAGTCGATACACCTGGCAGTTACATCTCCGCCTTATTGGAATCTCAAGCGGTATAACGAGAATCCGGATCAACTTGGCCACATTGAGGAATATGAAGCCTTCCTTTCTGAATTGGAGAAGGTGTGGCGTCATGTATTCCGTGTTCTCGTCCCTGGAGGGCGTTTGGTTTGCGTGGTGGGCGACGTGTGCGTAGCTCGGCGCAACTTCGGACGGCATCTTGTCTTTCCGCTCCACTCTGACATCTCCGTGATCTGTCGGCGCATTGGTTTTGACAATCTGAACCCAATTGTATGGCACAAGATCGCCAATGCCTCGTATGAGGTCTCAAACGGCTCGAAATTTCTCGGCAAACCGTATGAACCGAACGCGATCATTAAGAACGACATAGAGTTTATCCTCATGCAGAGAAAGCCAGGGGGCTATAGAAAACCGACGAACGGACAACGGGATGCTAGCCGACTCAACAAAGATGATTTTGGCCGTTGGTTCCAACAAATATGGAACATCACTGGAGCATCAACCAAACAACACCCAGCGCCGTTCCCTATTGAACTGGCGACGCGCCTCGTGCGGATGTTCTCGTTCACCGAGGATACCGTACTTGATCCCTTCTGTGGAACAGGTACTACTATGGTTGCCTCCCTTCGAACCGGCCGCAACAGCATAGGAGTCGATATTGACCCAGAATACTGTCGCATGGCAGCGCGTTACCTAAAGGCCGAGAACTCCGGTCTATTCTCGGAAGCCAAACTCCTTTTTGAGAGAGTCAATACCCAGCAGACAAGCATGGTTATGGAAGATGAGATTCTGTACAAGGTCAGGCCCTCAAAAAGAAAACTGGTATAGGGACACTTAGGGGACGTCCCATAAAAACTAAATAACTTTGAAATAATGTATCCTTACAATGGAAAAAAGCTATAAAGTGGACGTGGAGACATCCTTCAATATTTCAATTTAAACGGCTAGCGGAAAATAAGATAAACAATCATAAATCTTCAATAATGAAAATTTGCTGACAATGTGTCAGCAACATTGGTAGCAACAGTTGCTACTGAATTTAAAATCGACGTAAAGCCAATACAGGCTGTGGTTTGAACAATTAATTAATTTTTGCTTTCAATGTGAAAGCGAGTGTGATAACTCCTTTATTAATGTTCATTATAAAGTACAGAATGAAAAAATAGAAATTTTTAGAATGCCTGGTCTTTCTCCTAAATGAGAAGTTAAGAGAAAAATAAAGACAAAAAGCAGAATAAGGCCTACAATAGAATAAGAACATTACAAAACCGATAGAGGCAAAAGTTCCAGCAAGCCGCCGGGACACTTAGGGGGCGTTCTATAAAAACAAAATAACTTTTGTAAATTGAGGTTTTATTGACATAAAAAACCCAGCAAAAAAAGAATTTGCCCAACCCCTGGGTGCAGCCAATCGACCTGAAATCAGGCCTATGGCAGCACGCTGGCATTGGAACAAGATGATCGAAAATATAGATTTTATATCATTTAGTGCAATTGCAGACACTGTGTCTGAAACAATTGCTACAACATTTATAGCAAAGAGTAAAATCTCTGCAAAGTCAATACAGGATTTGGTTTGAACAATTAAGTATTATTGGTATTCACTGTGAATACAATCTTGGAAACTGTTTGATAAATGTCTTTTTTGGAGTACAGGATAGCAAAAAAAAGGTTCTTGAAAATGGTGTGTTTTCTTCTTGTTGAAAATTGTTGTTACGCGATTAATATGTCGGTATATATGATTATTGATTCCACAGTAAAAGATCGTGAGAAATATGAACAGTACATTGATCAGGTTTCTCCCATTGTTGCTAAGTATGGTGGTTGCTACCACGTTCGGGGAGGGGAAATCAGATCCTATGGGGTCTGGAAACCGGATTAGAATTTGCCATTCCGCCCAGACAGGCCAGATATGGCTGTACTGCGACGAGTAAGTAAAGATGGGGGGTGACCAGGAAGGGAAAATGCAATCGGAGAAAGGCTATAAAGCCAAACTTTATACAAGATATCCATTGTCCAGCGTACTAATCTATAATGTTAGCACGATATTGCATTTTCTGATGGGTGGAATCGGAATAGCACTCGGCTATAGTTTCTCTTCATGGGCGGGTTACACTTTCGGGATTTTGTATATCGTTTTATCTTGTGTAGAAATGTATGTGATAATGCCGTTGACTGTTTGCCCTAATTGCCTTTACTACCAGGTCAGGGATTCGTTGTGCATATCAGGTTTGAATGTTCTCTCAAAGAGGATTGCGAAAGAAGGAGATCCTAAGTTATTCCATCGACGGGCTGTAGGCCTGTTTTGTCCCAATAATCTTTATATAGCCTCCCTTGTTGTCCTCATCCTGGCAATGATTCCTGCATTGATCGTGAATTTCTCCGTTGTCCTACTGCTCATTTTTATGGTTGTTGTCGGTCTGCTTTTATTCCGATTTTTCATCATCTTTCCCAAAATAGCCTGTCTTCACTGCAGCGCAAAATACAAATGTCCACAGGCTGAAGCGATGGGTGTTCGCAATCTGTAGTTTGAAACTATCCGTGCAAGCGATATCATTTGCCTTCAATCATATTAATTCTACTTATTGCTTTATCCCGTATATGTCACTGGCAACGGTGTCCGGTTGTCTTAAGCAAACCGTCGTGAGGGGCATCTCCCATAGCTCACAAAGTGAGCGAGAGGGGGAGACTCCACGGACTTGGTTCGTGGAGGGGGCGGCGCAAGCCCCAGTAATGGAAGCTTGGTCTTTGTCGCTCATGTACTGCCTTCGCGATGAAACCATAGCGTAAGCAAAAGTTCCGAAGCCGAACGCGAGCGAATGAAGCCGCCGGAGCGTAATGAGCGTGTTTGCGAGGGACAGCCCGACACCGTTGCTTATCTTAATGGAAAATATGGGTTTATCTTAGTTCTGCTTGATGTGCGAAGGTACTTTTTTCCTTTATAGAGATAACGCCATAGCATTAGTCTTTGAGTGGGCGAATTAAAAATTGGGATAACACCTGTCTTTTATGGACAAACGTTATCGAATAGCGCTCCCATCCGTGACCAAACCTGAACCCTGTCTTTAGGTTGTTTTTCTTTATATTCCTGAGCGTTCAGTTCTTTTTCGCCTGTGCCGTCATACTCAATATAAGACAATACCACGTAGGTTTTTACCAGGCAATTTATCTGAAGTTGCATTTTGAAAGTGTCCAGTTCTTCCCCTGCCCTTATTGTTTCGGTAGTTTTTTGCCATACCTTGTAAATATTTTTCTGGGGCGATTCAATACTTCCTTTATCGTAGTAATACCTGTTTCCTGATTCTTCATCAGCATAATACATCTGCCAGCCCCCGCCCTTTGTCTGGGCAAAAACACCTATATCAGACAGCAAGATAAACATTACAGTTATGACGCCAAAAACAAAATATTTCATAAAGCCTCCTTAGCGGATCAGTGCTATTCCATGTTGTTGAACTTAGGTTTCTTGAAACCTTATTTATACAGGGAGTATAGCATAATTAAATTTTCAGTTGTTTGACATTTTATAATATGAGAAGATTTAATGCTATAAAATACGACAAACTTGCAGGGCCAATATAAAATCCGGTCTTGCATGGTTCAAATTTGCCGAATTTCTCAAGGGGAGATAAAGTTTGAATAAAACAATAGGGATAAAGGTTGATGTGGATACATATGCAGGTATGAAAAAGGGCGTGCCTGTTTTACTGGCACTTTTCAAAAAATATAACATTAATGCAAGTTTTTTTGTTCCTATGGGTAAAGACCATACAGGCTGGACAGTAAAAAGGGTGTTTACACGAAAAGGTTTTTTAAAAAAGGCCGGCAGAGTCGGTGTTATAAGCACTTACGGGATAAAAACCCTTCTGTATGGCTTGTTGCTTCCCGGACCTGAGATAGCAAGGAAAAATATATATCTCCTTCATAAAATTATGGAGGAAGGCCATGAATTGGGTATTCATGGCCATGACCATGTTTATTGGCATGATCACATAAAATGTTTCAGCAAGGAAAAGACCTTTGAAGAATTACAAAAAGCATTTAATACATACCGGGATATAGTAAAAAAAGATCCGCAGTCTTTTGCCGCACCGGGATGGATGATAAATCCCTATGTTTTAAAGTTCTTTGAGGAAAATAATTTTGTCTATACAAGCAATGCCCGGGGGACATCGCCATTTTTTCCGGAAATGGATAAAAAAACATTTCGGATTCTCGAAATACCTACTACGCTGCCGACCCTCGATGAGGTTGTAGGTATTGCAGGCACCGAAATTAACACCCTTGCCAAATTTTATTTAAATGCCCTTACAGATGGCCTGAACATTCTTACTGTTCATACTGAACTGGAAGGAAAAAAGTGGTCTCACCTTCTTGAAATGTTTATCAAAAAAACGCTTGAACTTGGCTTTACATATAAAAGAATCATAGATATTGCAAATGAGCTGAAAAATAATAAAAACATCCCTGCATGTGAAACCGTTTATGGGTACATTGAAGGCAGGGCAGGGGAGGTATGCTTACAGCAAGCTTTGCCGATAGCTGAAAAAATATCTTAAGTTTCAAAGTGTAAAGTTTAAAAGGATTGGAAATAGCATTATTTTACTGTGTTCCGCGCCTTATGAACCTAACGTTTGGATATTTTATAGAAATTCCTGCTTGACATATCACATTGCCATGCTATTACTTCTATAATGTTGTTAAAATAAATCAAGGAGGTTGATATGGCAGGAAGCGTGTATAAAATCATTGAGATAGTAGGGGTAAGCCCAAAATCGTGGGAAGATGCTGCAAAGATCGCCGTTGAAACTACCGCGAAAACACTTGAAGATTTACGTATTGCAGAGGTAACCAAGCAGGATGTGACAGTAGAAAACGGTAAAGTAACAAATTACCGTGTAAGGCTCAGTGTCTCATTCAAGTATCACGGAGAAAAATAATCCGGTTTTTAAAGAAAAATGAACTACACTGCCGCATACGGATGTTTTATCAAAGACAAAAACCGGAAAAAGCTTTTGCAGTAAGCTGTGTGAGCAAGCCCTGCAGAGAATAAAAAAAGAGGGGACTTTTGCAAGTCCCCTCGTATTTTTTAATACATATCGCCCATACCGCCCATACCGCCCATACCGCCTGGAGGCATCATAGGCATTGAACCTTTATCTTTGGGTTTATCAGCAATCATTGCATCAGTTGTGAGCATCAAGGATGCTACAGACGCAGCGTTCTGCAAAGCTGACCGTGTTACTTTTGTCGGGTCTATAATGCCTACTGCCATCATATCATCAACAAAGATCTCTTTGGCTGCATCAAAGCCGAAGCTGCCTTTACCGTTCTTTACTTTCTCGATTATGATCGAACCATCATGGCCTGCGTTGTTTGCAATCCATCTTAATGGTTCTTCAAGAGCCTTCTTTACGATTTTTATGCCAAATTCCTGTGCCCCTTCTTCGACTTTAAGTTTATCAAGTTTCGGGAGGCATCTCAGATATGCAACGCCGCCGCCCGGCACAATGCCTTCTTCTACTGCTGCTTTTGTTGCATGAAGGGCATCTTCTACGCGGGCTTTCTTTTCTTTCATCTCTGTTTCTGTTGCAGCGCCTACGTTGATAACAGCTACTCCGCCGACAAGCTTTGCCAGTCTTTCCTGGAGTTTTTCCCTGTCATAGTCGGAGGTTGTCTCTTCTATCTGTGCTCTTATCTGTTTTACCCTTCCCTCAATCTCTTTTCGGTCGCCAGCGCCGTCGACTATTGTCGTGTTGTCTTTGTCGATAACTATGCGTTTTGCAGAGCCGAGGTCTTTCATAGAAATGGTTTCAAGCTTGATACCAAGTTCTTCGGATATCATCTGACCACCGGTAAGGATTGCGATGTCTTCAAGCATTGCCTTTCTTCTGTCGCCAAAACCCGGGGCCTTTACAGCAACAACCTTCAATGAACCCCTCAGTTTGTTTACAACCAGTGTTGCCAGGGCTTCACCTTCAATATCTTCAGAGATAATCACAAGGGGTTTTCCCATCTTTGCAACTTGTTCAAGGATAGGAAGAAGGTCCTTCATAGCGCTTATCTTCTTCTCATTAATAAGGATCGCCGGATCATCCATAACAACTTCCATCTTTTCAGGATTTGTTACAAAATACGGAGATATATAGCCCTTATCAAACTGCATACCTTCAACGATTTCGAGAGTAGTCTCCATTCCCTTTGCTTCTTCTACTGTTATTACTCCTTCTTTTCCAACCTTTTCCATGGCTTCAGCAATAATTCTGCCAATCTCTTCGTCATTATTCGCTGAGATAGTTCCTACCTGAGCAATTTCTTTCTGATCCTGGGTTGGTTTGGATATCTTCTTCAGTTCTTCAATAATTACTACAACTGCTTTTTCAATACCTCTTTTAAGCTCCATAGGATTGTGGCCTGCTGCGACAAGTTTTGCTCCTTCCCGGTATATTGCCTGGGCAAGGACCGTTGCAGTAGTTGTACCATCGCCTGCTATATCGCTTGTTTTGCTTGCAACTTCTTTTACCATTTGGGCGCCCATATTCTCGAACTTGTCTTCAAGCTCGATCTCTTTTGCAACGGTAACGCCGTCTTTTGTAACTGTGGGGGACCCAAACGACCTATCCAGTATTACATTTCTGCCCTTAGGTCCAAGAGTTACCCTCACTGCATCTGCAAGGGCATTAACACCCCTTAGAAGCGCCTCCCTTACAGCCTGATCATATCTAATCTCTTTTGCCATCTGTGTTTTCTCCTTTCTTAATCTTTTACAATAGCAAGGATATCATCTTCTCTTAAGATCAGATGTTCTTCACCATCGACTTTAATTTCTGTACCTGAGTATTTGCCGAAAAGTATCTTGTCGCCAACTTTTACTGTCAGAGGCGCCTTTGTACCGCTCTCTAATGTTTTGCCGTCGCCTACAGCTATAACCTTACCTTCCTGAGGCTTCTCTTTTGCTGCATCCGGGATGATAATACCCCCTTTTGTTTTTTCCTCTTCCTCGATCCTCTTAATAAGGACCCTGTCCTGCAATGGTTTAATCTTCATTGTACCACACTCCCTTCATGAAATTTGATTTTTGGCAATTGCCACGAATGATTGCTAAAGATAATATAAGGATATAAAGGCCTTTTTGTCAATACCACTTGCTAAATTTTTAACAATAAATTTATACCTTGCTTGTATAACATTGAAAAGTGCTCGTTTTCTTTTCTATTTTCATTTTTATCGAGGCTTATTGATGAGAAGATGCTCTCTTTATCAATAGCAACGCCATATTCTGCTTCCGCCTGTACATACAGCCTGTCTATCATGCCTGATAGTATACGGTCCTTCTCTTCATTGCAGAGCCATACAGACCACCATTTCTCATATGCGCCTTTAATTGTTTTACCACGTTTATCATAGTATTTTGATAAGGATGGAAGCCACTCTAACATATATTCCTTTGATTTATAAAAAATATCTTCTACAGAAGGATATCGTTCAATAATATCCATCTCAACCCTTATTTTTTTTACAAAACCGTCTATTATACTCACTGCCCCGTGTTTTTTTGAATAAACCTTATCTTTCATGGCATCCCATACTTCTATAATAGGGTAGGGCTCCATATTTTTTTCCGAGTAGTTGATTGATTCTAAGGTTTCAAGAGCCTTCTTGCTTTTTTTCGGAACTCCGTAAAGAAGGAGACCAAGCAAATCCGATACGATATGAAATAATAATGATCTGTTTTGCGGCCTTTTGAGAGGAAACATAAAACAGATAAATTCATTTAGCTCCAGCGCTTCAACAAGGTGATCTCTCCTGGATTCGGGTTCCAGATATTTTATCGCATCGATAGCAAGGGTAATTGTAGACATAGCGATAATATCCTTCTCATCTTTTACAAACTCCATTACATCAAGGATATGCCTCCTTGGCAGCATTAAATTCCTTCCTTCCTTAGTTCTTCAAAAAGAGCCTTTTGTTTGTCAGTTAATTTTTTTGGTATATCAACGATTATTTCCACATATTGATCTCCTGCACTATCTTTGTTTAAATCCGGTACACCGAGACCTCTAAGTCTAACCTTGGAATGACTTTTAATGCCCGGCGGTATTGTTACCCGTTTGGGACCATTGATAGAAGGGACCTCAACATTTGTTCCTAACAGCGCATCAGTAAGTTTTATTTCTTTGGTTACGTAGAGATCATTATTCAATCTTTTAAATACAGGGTGTTCCCCGACCTTTATTGTGACATAAAGGTCTCCAGTTTTTCCTGTATAGGGGTCTTTTCCGCCCTTACCCTGAAGCCTCAGTTTCTTGCCTGTAGAGATACCTTTCGGTATTTTAACATTCACATCTTCTGAACCCTGCTGGGTTGTAAAGGAAATTCTCTTTTCACCTCCATGTATTGAATCCATAAAAGGAATTTCCAGTTCATAGTGGAGGTCCAGATTCCTTGAAGGTTCTTGTTCTCTGGTGATGTAGTCACCGAAGTCCTGGGTCTGGTGCCTCGGTCTTCCACCCCTTCTTCCCTGCTTGCCAAAGATAGTACTGAAAATGTCTCCACCACCGAAGCCGAGGTCCTTAAAGAGGTCACCCATATTGAATTCTCTGAAGATGTCTTCTTCTGAATGACTCTGCTGAAAACCACCCATTCCAAGGGTATCATATTGGCTCCTCTTCTTTGGATCGCTCAATACTGCATAGGCCTCACTGATCTCCTTGAATTTTTCTTCAGCGCTTTTATCCCCCGGATTCCTGTCCGGATGGTATTTCATGGCGAGCTTCCTGTATGCTTTCTTCATTACCTCTTCCGATGCGGTTTTTGCAACTCCAAGGGTTTCATAATAATCTTTTTTTGTTGCCATATGCGTCACCACCTAATCTGTTTTGTTTTGAAAATCAATTTCAGAATGTTATTTATAAATCGTAAATACATCTTTAAAATATAATTTTAAAATTAGTATAATTTTGCTACATATGTTCCCTTTTTATAACCCACTGCCTGAGAAACGGCAGGACATTTTACTTTCATAATATGAATAACAGACCTTTCACCCTGATATTCAGAGATTGTTTCGTAGTTGCCCATGCCTTTGGCAATTACCACTGAGTTTGTATCCCACAGATTTTTAACCTTTCCCTTCATCTTTTCGAGCTTGATGCCAACTTCATCGGTGCAAGTAGATATAATATTATCAAACAATTTTACAAATTCAAACTTTAACGTATCCGGCATAGATAGATCATTCTGCACAGGATGTTCTTTTACGGCATAATGTACGTTTTTCCCCATGTTTTCCAGGAAGTCAACAAGGGGTATGTCAAAAATAAAATCACCAACGTTGTCGCCGAGTATTAAAACATCTTTTCCTTTAGTATAAATCTCATTTTCAATTTTATCTATATCCCCGGAAAAATTAAACCCCTCTATGTTAAAATCACATGCATCATCTGTAAAAAAATCCAGAGAATTTCCCAGAGCTGACAATTTAATTACGCCTTCCAGTGAATCGGAAAACATGTCTGCCAACTGCACAAATGCCTTTTTTGCTAATCTTAATTCCTTCTCTTTTAAAAAAACATAGGGATCATAAACACCTGTTGTATTTTTAATGTATTTAAGTATTTTGTTCGCAATTCCGGGTGGAGATTTTCCCTCTTTCAACAGCTTATCAATTATGATGCAGCAATGTGAGAAGACGTCTCTATTGTAATTGCATGAAAGTTGTAGGGTTTTTTCTGCAAGCCCTGTGAGGCAGCCGACGCAGTATTCAATCGCCTTCATAATATTTGTAAGATACACTCAAACTGCGGGGAATGCAAATTGATCTCACAGAACGAATAAATAAGGAATAAAAAAAGGGAGCATACCAGCTCCCTTTTTTTACTTAATTCATAAAGTTGTTTACTTATTCAACTTAATTTTAAACTTTTCCACTAACTTTGGTACGACTTGTTTGTAATCCCCTACGATGCCGTAAGTTGCATTCTTGAAAATGGGTGCCTCAGGGTCTTTATTAATTGCCACGATACAGTCGGCCGTTCTCATACCAGCAAGGTGCTGAATAGCGCCTGAGATACCACAAGCGATATAAATTTTTGGTTTTACTGTCTTGCCTGTCTGTCCAACCTGCTGTTCCTGAGATATCCAGCCAGAGTCAACGGCTGCACGGGATGCGCCTACTGCCGCACCAAGCATATCTGCAAGTTCTTTTATTATTTTAAATCCATCTTCGCTCCCAAGGCCTCTGCCTCCGGATACTATAATATCTGCTTCGACAAGGTTTATCGCGACTGCGGATTTGATAAACTCAAGCACTTTTGTATTTAAATCGCCTTCTGCAACAGAAAAGGATTCTTTAACTACTTCGCCTGATTTCGAGGTATCTTTCTCCGGCATTGCAAATGCCTTTGGTCTTACTGTAACGATCTGTGGTTTTGCTTTCTCATTTACAACTGTAACTGAATAGTTGCCGCCAAAAGCTGCCCTGGTCATTTTTATCTGACCGCCGTCTACCTTAAGATCAATACTATCCGTGCACAGTCCGAATCCAAGCTGCGCTGCACTTGCTGCTGCAACGTCTGTACCCTGGGTTGTTGCCCTGAAAAGAGCAACTTCCGGTTTATATTTATCAAGCAAAAATGTTGTTGCTTTTGCATAAGCTTCTGACCTAAAACCCTTGAAAACCTCGCCTTCAACAACAAACACCTTTGAGGCACCATAAAAGAACGCTTCCTTGGCAATATCGCCAACATTTTCGCCAATTACGAAGGCGCACACGTTTGAGCCCAGATCGTTGGCCATTGTCTTTCCAATACCCAGTAATTCAAATGACAACGGTGCTATGCCACCGTCTTTATGTTCTATATATACCCATACATCGTTAGCCATTGTCTTTCCTCCTCCCGGTTATTTTATGACTTTCATGTCAATCAGTTTGTCGGTCACGATGTTAGCCACGTCTTCGATCTCACCCTTCAGGATTTCTCCTGCTCCCCTTGGAGGCGGTACGGCGATTTCCACAACCTTTGTAGAGGAACCTGCTGTTCC
Organism: Pseudomonadota bacterium; assembly: GCA_026388275.1. Classification (NCBI taxonomy): domain Bacteria; kingdom Pseudomonadati; phylum Pseudomonadota; species Pseudomonadota bacterium. The sequence goes on along the minus strand of JAPLKB010000056.1, from coordinate 34,015 downwards.
AACTTTTCCTTTATCAACACCCAGGTCACCAGCGTTCCACTCAGGTATAGCAACCTTTGCAGCCTTTCTGATGCCCATAAGATTCGGGAGCCGAGGCTCGTTAATACCCTTGATAACAGAGACGATGGCCGGCAATTTTGCCTCTACGACTTCAGTGCCGCCTTCTATAACCCTTTCAACTATTATCTTTTTATTTGCAGCATCAATCTGCCGTATCTTTGAAACATATGTCAGCGGGCTGTATCCGAGAATAGAAGCTATCTCTGCGCCGACAACTCCGGTACTCCCATCAGTCGACTGTTTTCCGCAGAATATAATATCGGCGTCACCGATCTTTTTGATTCCGGCAGCAAGCACCGAGGCAGTTCCAAATGTGTCCGAGCCTGCAAATGCATCATCAGTCAGTCGATATACTTCATTTACTGTTAACGCAAGAGCATTCCTCAGTACATCATTTGCCTTTTCCGGACCCATACTGATGGCTACAATGTCTCCATCGTGATTCTCCCTTGTAAGTAATGCTTCTTCAAGGGCAAATTCATCAAAGGGATTTGTTATTGTATCAATGCTGTCTCTCTTTAGTACACCCTTTGGTATATCCCACTTGATTTCAGCTTCTGTATCAGGAACCTGTTTTATACATACAACTATCTTCACAGTATCCTCCTTTTATATTATTATGTTGTGTTACTCACCTGTAAAGGTGGCTTTTCTCTTTTCAACGAATGCTGTCATGCCTTCTTTCTGGTCTTTTGTGCTGAAACACAGGCCGAAGTCCTTTGCCTCCAGCAGCAATGCCGAATCCATATCGACGAATAAACTCTTATTTATGCATTCCTTTGCAAGACCGATAGAAATAGGACCGTTTGCTTTGATTTTTTCTGCAAGAGCCATTACTTCCTTCATTAATTCCTCATGAGGAATGACTTTATTTACAAGGCCCAATTCATTGGCTTCCTGTGCTGAGATTGTTTTACCGGTGAATATCAGTTCCTTTGCCTTTGCTAATCCGATAAGCTTTGCCGTTCTCTGTGTTCCTCCAAAACCGGGGAATATTCCCAGTGTTGTTTCAGGAAAACCAACTTTGGCTTTATCAGAAGCATAAATAAAATCGCAGGCAAGCGCTACTTCAAATCCTCCACCGAGGGCATATCCGTTTACTGCGGCAATAACAGGTTTGCTCATATTTTCCAGTTTGGAAAAAGCCTCATGGCCCTTATTGGAAAAAGCCATGCCTTCCAATGCGTTCATAGGTTTCATCTCAAGGATGTCAGCGCCCGCAATAAAAGCTTTGTCTCCTTCGCCGGTAAGAATAACAACTTTTACATCTTTGTTTTCATTTAATGATTCTGCTGCCAGTTTTATTTCGTCTACCGTTTCAGAGTTCAGAGCATTTAGCGCCTTTGGCCTGTTTATCTTAACAATTGCAATACCATCTTTTATATCAATTATTAAGTTTTTATATTCCATGGCCATTACCCCTCGCACTCGAAGATTGCAGCTAATCCCATACCACCGCCGATGCACATAGAAACAAGTCCGTACCGTAGCCCGAGCCTTCTCATCTGGTAGAGGGCTGTTGTAACGAGTCTCGCGCCGGTGCATCCGATTGGGTGACCGAGTGAAATGCCGCCGCCGAACATGTTGCATTTATCCGGGTTGACTTTAAGTTCCCTCATACACGCAAGTGCCTGAGATGAAAAAGCTTCATTCAATTCGATAAGGTCGATCTGGTCAAGCGTCAGATTTGCCATTTTTAAGGCTTTACGGACTGCCGGGATAGGTCCCAGTCCCATGAACTGAGGATCCACACCGCCGTTTGCCCATGACAGCATTTTGCCCATCGGTTTAATGCCCAGTGCGTTTGCCTTGTCACGGGACATGATTACTACTGCCGAGGCTGCATCATTGAGGCCCGATGCGTTTCCTGCTGTAACTGTTCCGCCTTTCTTGAATGCAGTACCGAGTTTTCCCATCTTTTCCAGGGTTGTGTCCATTGGCCGTTCATCTGTATCAAAGATAATCGGGTCGCCTTTTTTCTGAGGGATGACAACAGGAATGATTTCGCTTTTAAACAAACCTTCCTTAATTGCCTTCATTGCCCTCTGATGGCTTATGAGACCGAATGTATCCTGCTCTACCCTTGAGATGCCGTATTTTTCTGCTATATTTTCTGCTGTTACACCCATGTGGTAACCGTAGAAAATTTCCCAGACACCGTCGAGGACCATGAGGTCAACAGCCTTTGCGTCAAACATTCTTGCGCCAGTACGCAAAGAAGGAAGTGCATATGGTGCAAGGCTCATATTTTCCATTCCGCCGGCCACAACAACTTCATTGTCGCCACATTCTATGGATCGTACACCATTAATTATGGATCTTAATCCTGAGGAACATACCTTATTGATTGTGTAAGCCGCTGTTTCTTTCGGTATTCCACCACGAATGCTTGCCTGTCTTCCGGCATTCTGTCCTAATCCTGCCTGCAGGACGTTGCCCATGATGACTTCATCAATCTGAACCTCTTTCAGATTGCTGTCAAAATCATAGTATTTAGCTTCAAGCTCTGTGTCTGTTTTGCCGCCAAACGTATCCGGCGCAAATTCCTTATCCTTGTTCTTTGACGGCCTGATTCCCGCTCTCTTTACTGCTTCCTTAATTGCAATACCACCAAGCTCCACAACGGGCACATCTTTTAAGGTCTGACCAAACTGACCTATTGCCGTTCTTGCACATGAAACTATTACTGCATCTTTCATAATTCGCTCCTTTCCTGAGTCATTTGATAATTATTTCACAAACATTTAATATGAAATAGATAAATTTGTCAATCATTTTTAGACAATTTGTGTTTATAATAACATCATTTATTTAGATGATAGGATACTTTTAACAAAATTTGCCGATAAGCCATAATTATACCAAAGGCAGAACCGGATAGTATAGCCCGGTATGCCTCAGGCGAAGTAGTGCCTGGAGTCAAGCTAGCACAGTTTTTGCCTGGTTCAAGCTTTTAATGTTATCCCGGTATCGTGTATTGCCACAAGTGCTTAAAAATGTTGCTTCAGTTTAACTATAAGAATTGACAAGGAAAAGACAAAATGTTAATAATATCTCTCGATTTGATTAATGTTTTCATGGTGCCGATATGAAAGGAATTTTAACAGAAAAAGAAAAGGAAAAAACAGAAGCGCTTGATGTATTGAGGCATAGCACTTCCCATCTGATGGCTCATGCGGTAAAGCAGCTTTTCCCTGAAGCTAAGGTAGCCATTGGCCCCTCAATAGATACTGGATTTTATTATGATTTTGATTATGGACCTGGTTTCACCGATGAAGATCTTATAAAGATCGAAGAACGTATGAAGGAAATTGCGAAAAAAGATATCCCTATTGAGAGAAAGATAATAAAGAAAGAAGATGCCCTGGACATGTTCAGGAAACAAGGCGAAATATATAAAGTGGAGCTTATTGAAGGTATTGATGACCAAGAAATGAGCATATATACTCAGGATGATTTTACTGACCTGTGCAGAGGACCTCATCTACCTGCAACAGGGAAAATAAAGGCTTTTAAGCTTCTTAGCCTTGCCGGTGCATACTGGAGAGGCGATGAAAAAAACAAGATGCTTACAAGGATTTACGGGACAGCTTTTCAGGACGAGAAGTCTTTGACTGATTACCTCCAATTTCTTGAAGAAATAAAAAAAAGAGATCACAGGAGGCTTGGAAAAGAGCTTGACCTTTACAGCATATCCGATGAGGTCGGAGCCGGTTTTGTCATATATCATCCCAATGGTGCATTGCTGCGGTATCTCCTTGAGGATTTTGAAAGAAAAGAACATTTGAAGAGAGGTTATCAATTTGTTTACGGACCCCATATACTGAAGATGGATATGTGGAAAAAGTCGGGACATTATGAAAACTATAGAGAAAATATGTATTTTACAAAGGTAGATGATGTCGATTACGGGATTAAGCCCATGAATTGTCTATCACATATCATGGTATATAAATCTGACATACGGAGTTATAGGGACCTTCCGATTCGATATTTTGAGCTTGGTACGGTATCCAGACATGAGAAATCAGGTGTACTGCATGGATTGATGAGAGTAAGGGAATTTACACAGGATGATGCCCATATATTTTCACGGCAGGACCAATTACATAACGAAATACTCAATATTATCAATTTTATACGCGATACAATGAAAATCTTCAATTTTGAATATGAGATGGAAATCAGTACAAGGCCCGACAAATTCATAGGCACTTTAGAGGATTGGGATAAAGCTGAAACGATTCTGAAAGAAGTTCTGGAAGGGCAGGGGATTCCCTTTGATATCAATGAGGGTGACGGGGCTTTTTATGGGCCTAAAATTGATGTTAAACTTAAGGATGCTATAGGGAGAAAATGGCAGTGTGCTACGATTCAATGCGATTTTGCCTTGCCTGAGAGGTTTGACCTTCATTATGTTGATAGCGACGGCATGCGAAAAAGACCTGTTATGCTGCACAGGGTTATTCTTGGTGCTATTGAAAGGTTTATCGGTGTACTCATCGAACATTATGGTGGCAAATTCCCTGTGTGGCTTTCCCCGGTACAGGTAATAATAATGAACATTACCGATGAACAGTCTGAGTATGTTAAAATGATTTACGAATCATTAATGAACCACGATATTCGGGCAGTGCTCGATATAAGAAATGAGAAACTTGGATTGAAGATACGGGAAGCGATAGTAAAGAAAGTTCCCTATATGGTAATATCAGGCAAGAAAGAAATGGAATCAAACACGATTACTGTAAGGGTGAGAGATGGTGGTGAATTAAAAGATATAAAGTTAGAGGATTTTATTAAGAGGATAAGAGAAGACAATATTTCCAGGAGGTGAGTTTTTATAGGAAAAGATAGTATAAAAGACATAAATATTAATGAGCGCATAAAGGCAAGAGAAGTAAGACTGATTGATGAAGCAGGTGCGCAGCTTGGCATTGTCCTGACGTCTGAAGCGCTTAAGATGGCAAGAGAACAAGGGTTCGATTTAGTTGAAGTCTCGCCGAAGACAGCTCCCCCTGTTTGCAAGATTATGGATTATGGGAAATATAAATACCAGATTGCAAAAAAATTGCAGGAAGCAAAGAAAAAACAGACTGTCATTCAGCTTAAAGAGATGAAATTGGGACTGAAGATTGATGAACATGACCTTATGTTTAAGATTAAGCATATTAGAGATTTTCTGGCTGAAGAATGCAAAGTGAAAATTATAATCATGTTTAAAGGGAGAGAAGTCTTTCGTACAGAAATGGGAGAAAAGCTTGCCCAGAAAATAATAGAAGAAATAAAGGATGTAGGTGAAATTGAACAAAAACCAAAATTTGATGGTAGGAATATCGTTATGGTATTTGCTCCACTCTAAGGAGGCTGATCATGCCAAAGCTTAAGTCCCACAGGGGATTGGCAAAAAGGGTAAAGGTAACTGCAAAGGGAAAGATAAAAAGGGCCAAGGCATACCACAGTCATCTCCTTTCTTCCAAATCACCAAAGGAGAAAAGAAGACTGTCACAGTCGGATACTGTCCATCCCGCAGATTTAAAGAGAATAAAATCGTTAGTACCTTATTTATAATAATGAAAGAGGTGTAGAGAAATGCCCAGGGCGAAAAGAGGAGTAAAAGCGAGGAGAAGAAGAAAAAAGATTTTAAAGCTTGCAAGAGGCATGAATGCGAGCAGGCGCACAACATACAGCGTGGCAAAACGTGCAGTTTTTAAAGCATTGAGCTATGCTTACCGGGACAGGAGACAGAGAAAGAGAGATTTCAGGTCATTATGGATAACGAGGATAAATGCTGCATGTAGATCCTATGGTATACCGTATAGCAGGTTTATTAATGGGCTGAAGGCAGCTAATATTTCTTTAAACAGGAAATCTCTTGCAGAGATGGCAGTCAATGACCCTGTAGGGTTTGAGAATGTTGTGTCTAAAGTAAGACAAATTATGGTTCAATAAACTACTATTTATATATGCAAAAATAAATTCGGGTTTTGAACTTCTGATTTCAATCTGTAGCCCGTAAAACATAATCAGGATCTGGTTTAAGATGGACATACAGGAATTTAAAAGTAAGATTGAGAGCGAAATCTCTTCCATAAAAACTGTTGATGAGTTAAATAATGCAAGGATTTCCCTTGTCGGCAGAAAGGGTCTTTTTTCTGAATTGATTGATAAGATAAAGACACTGAATAATGACGAGAGAAAGACTTTTGGCAGAGAGATAAATGATCTAAAGGGATGGGCAGAAAGCAGGTTAAAAGATTTAAAAGAACATTTTGAAACTGAAGAAAAACGTAAAAGAGATTTTGCATCCCGGATTGATGTTACAATGCCGGGTAAGAGTCCTGTCATAGGCAAGAGACACCCGGTTGCACAGATAATGGATGAAATTATAAAAATATTTTCTTCATTGGGATTTTCTGTTGCTGAAGGCCCGGATATTGAGATCGATTACTACAATTTTGAAGCGCTGAACATTCCGAAAGACCATCCGGCCAGGGATATGCAGGACACTTTTTATATTAAACAGGGTGTTGTTTTGAGGACACATACATCACCTGTTCAGATAAGGACAATGGAAGCTCAGCTGCCCCCTGTCAAGATCATTGCACCCGGGGCTGCGTACAGATGTGATAGTGATGTATCGCACACGCCTATGTTCCATCAGGTTGAAGGGCTTATGGTAGATAAACGCATAAGATTTTCCGATTTAAAAGGTATATTGAGTATTTTTATACAAGAAATGTTTGGCAGCAAAACGCCTTTACGGTTCAGACCGAGCTATTTTCCTTTTACGGAGCCTTCCGCTGAAGTAGATATTGGATGTTTGATTTGCGGGGGTACAGGCTGCAGGGTTTGTAAGGATACCGGTTGGCTTGAGATACTTGGTTCAGGTATGGTGCACCCGCAGGTGTTCAGGATTGTCGGTTATGATCCCGAAGAGGTCTCCGGTTTTGCTTTTGGTATGGGTGTAGAAAGGATTGCAATGCTGAAGTTCGGCATAGATGATATAAGGCAATTTTATTATAATGATATACGATTTCTTTCACAATTCTGAGGTAATGTATTGAGAGTCCCCTATGAATGGTTAAAAGAGTTTGTTGTTATGGATATGGATCCTCATGAGCTTGCTAAAAGACTTACCATGCGTGGTCTCGAGGTCGAGTCGGTTGAGGAGTATGCCCCTTCCTTCGATAATGTAATTGTTGGAAAAGTTTTGGCCGTAGAAAAACACCCGCTTGCAGACAAATTATCCTTATGTAAAGTTGATACAGGTAAAGAAATCATGTCGATTGTATGCGGCGCAAAGAATGTTAATACAGGTGACAATGTACCTGTGGCAATGGTTGGCGCGCGTCTGGCTGATGGAACTGTTTTAGAGAAAAAAGAGATAAAGGGGATAACTTCTTTAGGCATGCTCTGCTCAGAAAAAGAGCTTGGTCTTTCTGATGACCACAGTGGCATATTCATTTTAGAAAATAATCTTCAAGCAGGTAAACAGCTTAAAGATATTGAAAGTTTCAGAGACTTTATTCTTGATATAAATGTAGCTCCAAACAGAGGAGATTGCTCATCAGTTTACGGAATTGCAAGGGAAGTAGGAAGCATCCTGGACCAGAAGGCAAGAATGCTGCCCTTTGAATACATTGCTGACGAAAAGAGGGATATAAACGATCAAATTTCGCTTGAAGTTCTAAGCCTTGAAGGTTGCCCCAGATACGTATTGTTAATGCTGAAGGAGATAACTATCAACAAGTCTCCTTACTGGATGAGAAGCAGGATAATAAAATGCGGCATGAGACCGATAAACTCAATTGTTGATGTTACTAACTATGTGATGCTGGAACTTGGACAACCGCTCCATGCATTTGATTATCGGAAGCTTAGGGGCAATAAAATAAGAGTAAAATTAATTGATTCAGAAACTATTTTTCGAACGCTTGATGGAGAAGACAGAAAACTTGAAAATGGAGATATACTCATATGTGACGGGGATGGCCCTGTTGCAATTGCTGGTATAATGGGTGGCGAGAATTCCGAGATTGCCCCTGACACAAAAGAAGTTGCTCTTGAAAGTGCTTTTTTTAATCCTCTGTTTATAAGGAAAACAGCAAGAAGATTAGGCCTGAAATCAGAGGCTTCATCGAGGTTTGAAAAAGGTATCGATATTGATAATGTTGATTTTGCCGCAAAGAGAGCGGCTTTTCTAATGAATAAGCTCTCCGGTGGCGTGGTCTTAGGTGGAAAATGTGAAATATATGAAAGGAAGGAAGTTAAGCAGATTTTTGTAAGTTTTGGAAAGGTAAATGATATCCTCGGGTTAACAATAGAACATAATGATATTGTTAATTCTTTGAAATCGATAGACTTATATGTTACGAAAGAAGAAGAAAGCGGTTTTATGGTTTCAATACCTCATTACAGACATGACATAAATGAATATATGGACGTAATCGAAGAAGTCGCGCGCATATATGGTTATGATTCCATTCCTGCAACGCTGCCTGTTTCAGTCTCCAAGATCCTGAAAAGGGATAAAAAAGATAAATATTTTGCCATTATGAAGGATTATCTAAAATCAGCCGGTTTTTATGAAGTAGTAAATTTTGCTTTTTTTTGTAAAAAGGATATAGATAGTTTTTTTATTTCATCCGATGACGAAAGATCTTCCTGTGTTAAAATTTTGAATCCTATATCAAAAGAATATGAAGTAATGAGAACGTTTATAACAGCGGGGTTGTTAAAAAATATTGCATATAATTTAAATAGAGGCTCAAAAAATTTAAAATTTTATGAAATGGGAAAAGTTTTTTTTCAACATGAAGACAGGCTGCCGATTGAATATCCTGCTGTCTGTTTTGCCTTAACAGGAAAGGAAAGGGAGTATTTCTGGAGGGATATATATAACGAATATGATTTTTTTGACATAAAAGGTGTTTTGGAAGGTTCGGCTAATTGTTTTGGACTGGAATTTGATTTTGGAAAAACCCAGGAACCTTTTTTGAACCCGGCAAACGCTGCTGATGTATCAATAAATGGTATAAAAATCGGCTGGGTAGGGGAAATAAGAGAAGAAGTTTTAAAGTCATACGAAATTGAACAAAAAGTTTATGGAGCTGAATTAAGATTTGACATAATTTTAAAAACTGGTAAAATTGAACCAAAGTACAAACCTATGCCAAAATATCCGCATGTTATAAGAGATTTTTCATTTTACATAGATGATGGCATACAAGTCTACATGTTGATTGATAAGATTAAGAAGGCTTCACCTTTAATACAATCGGTAGGTGTCTTTGATATGTTCAAAAAAGAAATGAAGAGTATATCATTCCGTGTAGTGTTTCAGTCTTATAAAGATACTTTAAAGGACGAAGAGGTTAACGACCTACAGGGAATTATTATACAAGAGCTTACATCTATAAATGGTATTACATTGAGGACCTAAGAATTAAGGAGGGTATATGACAAAGTCAGAAATAGTTACAAACGTATATGAAAGGCTTGGTCTTTCAAAACGTGAATGTGCAGATCTGGTTGATTTGTTTTTTGAGATTATAAAGGAAACATTGGCAAAAGGAGAGAATGTAAAAGTGTCAGGATTTGGTAATTTCATCATAAAACAGAAAAGGTCACGAAGAGGGAGAAACCCACAGACTGGAGATGAAATTGAAATAAGCAAAAGAAAGGTCTTAAATTACAGACTGAGCCAAGTTTTAAAAGATGAGATAAACAGTAAATAAACTCATTATGACGTCAAATATCCCTGACAGGATGTTTTACAGAATAAAAGAAGTGTGCAAAATTACAGGCCTCAAACCGCATGTGCTGAGATACTGGGAGCAAGAATTCAAGGATATAAAACCTTCAAAGAGCGCTACTGGTCAAAGGCTGTATAAGAAGAAAGATCTGAATACAATATTTACCATAAAAAAACTTCTCTATGAAAAAAAATTTACCATAGATGGAGCAAAGAAATATATGTCTGTCAATAAAAATGTTTTAAATGAGATAAGGGAAGAACTGACGGAAATAGTTGAAATATTGCAGGAAAGGAGCTGATATGAAGAAAATAATCTTTATTTGTTTATTGGTTTTTCTTTGTTCCTGTGCTGCAGGCCCGATTTACGTGGCTAAAAACCAGGCAGAGAGCATGAAAACTTCATATGATGATATAAGGATGAAAAAAATTTATGCGGACAACGAGAGTCTTCTAAAAGGGATTTACCACAGGCTTAATAATTCCAATGTGGGTATTTACAAAGAGGGTATAGGTCTGACAATACTGAATGATGGCAAAAATGAAAAACTTCATTACATAATGATGAATATCAGGCCGTCCGAAATTGTTTTCGACGAAAGAGCTACAGAACCCGAGAAAAGGTTTTCCAATGTGCTTCAGACTTACTTTCCGAAATATTTGAACTATATAAAGAAGGAAGACCTTAACAGGGATGATATTGAAGGATTAGCTCTTGGTATATACTGGCCTGTCAGGGATTACTCACAATGCAATCAGTACGGAGGGTTTGTTGAGTATATCCATATCTATTTTACTCGAGAAGATGTGTTTGATTTTCTAGATAGAAGAAAAACCTTCGCGGAAGTTGTTAATGATTCAGAAGTTATCACAAGTCTTAATCTACAGCCGGCAAAGAGCGTAAGGCCCATATTTTAGTTTTTTTCTAATATGATTAAGCTCCGCAATTTCCAGTGCTTGTTTACTTGCGACGGAGGATTTTATTTAAACGATATTATATAAGGATCCCCGAACTCTTGCTTATGTTTAACGATGGGAATGGAATAGGGGTGAATGAAAGTATAAATATTATAAGTATAACGAATGCTATAAATTTCCTTTTATCGTCAAGTTCTGTTTCAGTGTCAAAAGGTTGCGGGTGACGCATACCGAAAATAAGAAGAATAATAACAAGTGCTAACCATCCTGGGTTATAAAAGATTGAGAATACCCCGAGTGCAATTAGAGTTGCGCCAAAGACCCATTTGCTCTTTTCACCGAATACCGCATAGACAATATGACCACCATCGAGCTGTCCAACAGGCAAAAGGTTCAGTGCCGTAACAAACAAACCTACCCACCCGGCATAACCAAATGGATGCAGGACAAGGTCAGAGCCTTCAGGTATGTTGCCTATTAACAATTGTTGAACAATCTTGAAGATTAAGGGGTCACCAAGTTTAAGGTATGATGCGTTGCCGGTCACTGATTGGATTGTGGATAGTTTAATACCTAAGATTATTAATGGTACTGACACGACAAAGCCTGACAGTGGCCCTGCTACCCCGATGTCAAAAAGAGCCTTTTTATTGATAAAAACACCTTTTATCTTTATTATTGCGCCAAATGTACCAAAGGGTGAGAGGGGAAAAGGTAAAAAATAAGGTAGGGTTGCCGGTATGCCATATTTCCTGCTCATAAAATAATGCCCCATTTCATGCGCAAGCAGTATAGATATGATTGACAAACTATATAACGGTCCTCCAACAATGTATGTAGATGCGATAGTGAGCAAAAAAAGCATTGCTTGGAGGATCACTTATGCACCTAATAAAGCATGTTCCAAACGTATGCGGTCTTGTTTGGTGCCGCTTTTTACTTTTGTATCGAAATACATCAGCATGTTAAAGAAAGATAACAGGTCTTTTCTTTTAAAACGTTGACTTGTTTTTGATAGTTTATATGCATAAAAAGGTTTCTGATAAGAGAGGTAAAGTTTCTTTTCAAGTGGTGTTATTTCAATGTCTTCTTTCCATTTATTAAATATTTTTGAAAAAGCAGGGTATTCTTGATTTGTTTTTAGGATTTCTTCCATATCCTTTACCTGAAGCATTAATCTTGTCTGCTTTACTAAAAAACCTTGAACCGCAAGTATATTCATCCCGCCAGATAGAAGTGTTTCTAATGCGTTCAACATTTCTTTTTTATCGGTCTGCGCTATAAAATCAAACAAATTTAACAAATTTTCTTCGTGTGTTTCGGTGACAATAGATTTAACATCTGCGGATTTTATCTCTTTATTGACGCCAACATAATTTACGAGCTTCATCAACTCTGGTTCAAGCACTGATTCATCTGCAACTCTCTCTCTGAAAAGTTTGAACCCTTTATCCGTCATTACTTTGTTATGTTTTTTAAGTAAAGCGAGGACTCTGTCCTTAATCCGCTTTTCCTTATCTTTTTTAATAATAATTGTTGTAGATTCAATCTGGTTTTGAGTGTTAGACACAGGAGTTGTTAAATATATGATGATGTGTATTTTTTCTTTTAGCAATACCAGATGTCCTTTTATCTCTTCCAGAACTTCTCTTTCAGGGTCCAAAAGTGTCAGAACTATATTTTTATCAAAAAAAAGTGCAGAAGATTGTTCTATCACTTTATCCTTTATATCTTTTTTTGTAACAACAACAATTTCAGGGTTATCTACAAGTTTTTCTGAAAAACCGCGTATATCTTCATATATATTTTCCTTTGTCCCAATAATTGTTGTGATGTTATTCATGTGGCTTAGGATACTATAATGTGTGGCATTTTTCAATTGACATAAATAGCCACATCTAATAAGATGCTCAGTATGAAAGATTTCTTCAAAGACATGTTTCTTGATTTGTATGAAAATTTTACGGAAATCTTCCTTAACATACTTGTTATGCTTTTTATTATGGTAGTAGGATTTTTTATAAGTTGGGTCATAAAAAAGCTTCTTTGCAAACTCCTGATCCTGTTTCGATTTGATAAATGGGCAAATGATGTTGGAATAGTTAATTTTTTGAAAAAAGGAGGAGTTAAAACACTCCCCTCATTAATACTGAGTAAGATTGTATTTTGGATATTTATAATTGCTTTTTTTTCTTTCGGCTTGAATTTTATAGGTATATCACAATTTACCGAATATGCTACAAGGGTTTCAAATGCTTTACCGCATATAGTAGTGTCTCTTTTTATTATTATTATGGGGATTATTTTCAGTAATTTTATCAGCAGGGTAATATTTATGACTTGTGAGAATGCAGATATAAAATATGGTGACCTGATAGCGAAAGGAACGAGAATATTCCTGGTTATTATTACATTTGGTATTGTATTTGAATACATAGGTGTAGGGAATACCATTATAACAATCAGTTTTCTCATAATATTTGGAGGAATTATTCTGGCCCTTTCTCTTGCGCTGGGCATTGGGTTAAGCAATGTTGTAGGGGATTTAATAAGGGAAAGAGTAAAATCAAAGGGAGATAAAAAAAAGGAATAGTTTAACTGCCCAGGAAAAACCTTCTAAACCAGTTCAAAGACAGACTGATTGCCTTTTCTCTGTGTGATAAATTTGAAAATATGTGATCAGCACCTTTAATAATTTCAATTTTTTTTGGTTTTTTCAGGCATTTGTATATTGATTTTCCTTCAGAGCAAGGAACGGTTTCATCTATCTCTCCATGTATTACTAATGCACAGGATACCTTAGCTGCTTCTAAAAGCAGATTATAGGTCAGGAAATCAGTATAAATAGATTCATTAAATTCAATTTCGGATATTCTGCCATCCTCTTTTTTTTCTAATCTATATGGTGTTGCCCATAGTGCAACACATTTTATTCTTTTATCTTTGGCTGCTTTTATAATGCATGCAGACCCGCCAAAACTGCTTCCCAGAATACCAATTTTATCCGCGTCAACAAGATTGTGATTGACAACATATTCTGTAATTGCATCCAGATTTCCAACCCTTTTGGTAAGAGTTGTTTCTTCTATATTGCCCCCGCTCTCTCCACAGCCATGATAATCAAATCTGCAGGATGCTATGCCTGCGTCATCCAGGTTTTTTGACATTGCAATATATTTCGAGCTTTCCTTTGAGCTGATAAGTCCGTGTGAAAGGATGACGCAAGGGTTTTTTTTGTCGCCATCAGGGACAGTCATAATGCCTGATATTTTATTATGAAAAACATCTAATTCAAAGTTTTCTGTCATATACCATTTCCTATAAGTTTGCCAAACAGGATTCAAGGCTTATCAGGTTTATCACATCTTCCCCGTTGTATTCAAGAAGAAGATCGAGTGCCTCACTGTTCCCGTCTCTTATGTAGCTTTCCCAAAGCTTAATAGCATGATAACCGTTTATCCCCTCAGTTTTTCTTACAATTCCAAACTTCTTCTCAAGCTCTTTGAGTCCGCCTTTGATTCCCAATCTTTTTTTTTCCTTAAAAAGATCGAGCGAGTGGTGGGTTGCTTTTAAATCAAGATGTAATTTTTTCTTTATGAAAGGAAGATCAAAACTATCGCCGTTGAATGTTACAATTGTTTTTGTTTGGTAAATTAATATTCCAACATTTTCTGTGGTTATGTTGTCTCCGTAAAGCTGTAAAAGCCCCTTTTGTTTGGTATAAATGCCTATTACGGATATATTTCCCCATCTGTCTGTTTCTATATCAAGATAAGCTTTCAAAATAAACTATGTCCTTAGAGTAACAATTCCTATTATGCCGGCGGAGAAAAAAATAATATTTGAAAACCATGCAGCAAAAATAGGTGGAAACGTTGAATATCCATATGATAACGAAATATTATGAAAGAGAAAGTATAGTACGCCAATGCATATACCCATAAATATCCCCATGGATACATTTTTTGTTTTAGTGTATCTTAAACCGACAGAGAATGCAGCAAACACCATTATAAGGTTAATAAACGGAAATGCAACTTTGCCATAAAGATCAACAAGATATCTCCGAACATCATGCCCGTCTGCTTTGAGCCTTTTTATATAATTTGAAAGTTCTCTGTAGCCCATTTCTTCAGGATTCTTTTCCATAACCTTGAATACCGAAGGTGGTTCTCTGATAAGATCTTTTAGAACTGTATATTTTTTTACTGATTTTATTCCTTCATCGTCAAATATTCTTTCTGCAACATCTGTAAAAAACCAGGAATCGTTTTTCCATATTCCTTCTTTTGCATCTATCCTTTTTTTGATAGTGTATGAATCAGATAGCTCAATCACCGTAAGCCCTTTTATAATATCCTTTTTTACATCAATAGAGTCTATGTTATTTATAACATTACCCCTCTTAAACCAGATACTTCCATTTTTGAAAAATACATATGGTTCTTCTTTCTTTATCTTGATTCTATATATATATTCCGATTTATTTAAAGCTGCAGGTATAATCCATTCAGAGAGGATAAATGAAAACATTATGAATACTATGGAAAGAAAAATAAGTGGTTTCATAACCAGAATCGTACTTATGCCAGACGTTCTGACGACAACCATTTCATTGTTCCTGATCATTAATATAAGCATTATTAATATCGAGATAAGAAAAGTTAACGGTAAAATAAGGTTGAAATAATAGGGTATTTTAAGAAATATATAAACAATGCTTAACACAAAGTTTTTTAAAGATGATGTAAAAACACCCATATGTTCAAAAAACTCAATAGTTATAAACATTACAAGTCCGGCAAGCTCAGTTATCAATAATATTTTTAAAACATTTGAGATTAAGTATTTATTTAACTTTTTCAAGATAGTGTCCCCAAAGATATTTTAGTTTTTCTGAAATACCTGCATTTTCTTCAGAATTCAAATGTTTTAAAAGATTTAAGCCTATAAAAATTATTAATATATTTGGTATGAAGGATGTAAGTAGTGCCGGCAAGTGTATTGATTTTCCGACATTTTCGGTAAAAGCCATCAGGATATAATAAAAAATGAATAATGCCAGACTATATATAATGCCTGAAACCTTTCCTTCTATCCTCCGTCTTACGCCCAGAGGTATTGTGAGAAATATAAAAGCTAATGATGAGAAAGGGATTGAGAATTTTTTATAGATTTCAAGAAGCAAATCGTATCTGTCCGAAGCGCTTGCACTTGCAAGAGACTGTCTTAACTCTTTTATATCCATTTCATATGGTCTTTTTCTTAAAGATACATTTCCAGGCAACATATTAGTAAGATTTATGGAAAATGAATAATTCTTAAAAGAAAGATTTCTATAAACATCGTTTATTTTTTCCCACCTGTGCAAACTTCCTTTTTCAAGCACAAAATAGAGATCAAGAGATGCCGGATCGTAATTTACATAACCCTTATCAGCTGATATCATTTGCTTGACATCCTTGTCTCTGTCATCAGACACAAGAATTCCTAAAAGTGATTTATTTTTTGTGTCAACTTTATCGATATATATAACTACGCCGGATATTGAATCATTGAATACTCCTTCCTTGTCGTCTACCGATACACCCTTTTTGACTACATTTATCAATGTATCCCTGAACAATTCGCCGCTTTTTGGAAGAAGCAGATTAGTGTTTATAAATCCCACGATTGTAATTATTATGCCCACGGCTGCAATTGGATAGAAGAGATATTTTAAGTCTATACCACTTGTTTTCAATATCAGTATTTCATTCTCTGCTGAAAGTCTTCCAAGCACAACTATAGTTGACAACAAAAAAGCCATAGGTAGGGTGAAAGTGAGAAAAGGCGGAGAAGAATATATAATCAATAAGATAATATCCTTTAAATCGACCCCTTTGTTTATGACAAGATCTGCTATCCTTCCCATTTTACTCATTATAAGTATGAAGGTGAGTATGCCGAGGGCCAAAAAAAGTATATACGCAAGCTCTTTAAATATGTAAATATAGAATTTATTTTGCAATTTTTCGATGAATTTCATTTTATAAAGTAACATCCGCATGTTTATCATGTCAATTACTGGGACACCCGCAAGCGGGTACCCGGTCGCCCCTCCACCGGCAAAGCCGTTGGAGGGGCGCCTTCTCGCTCACCGTGTGAGCTATTTATCTCACTGACGTTTATGTACATCTGGCTCACGTCGCCCCCTCCAAAACTAATAGTTTAAAGAGTTTAAAAAAGGTTTAAGAGGTTTGAACACTTCCAACCCCTTGAATGGTTTCCTTTGGAGACCTTCTATTAAGTACGTTTTTGTATAAGTTTAAAGTGTAACTGTTTTTTTTCTACATTGGCAAGTATCACTTTTACCTGTACTTTATCGCCTATGCGGTAAATCTTTTTAGTCCTTCTGCCAATGAGCCGAAACTTTTCTTCTTGAAACAGATAATAGTCATCATAGAGATCAGTGAGAAGCACCAATCCTTCGACAAATAAATCAAAGAGCTCAACGAAGAAACCAAAGGAAGTAATATGAGAGATTATGCCGTCATATGCTGCGCCTATTTTATCCTTCATGAATAAAATCCTTATCCTGTCTGTACCTTCTCGCTCCGATTCCATTGCAAGCCTTTCTCTTTCAGATAAGTGTCCTGCCATATTGTCAAGTTCTTGTTGGCTATAAATGGCCGGGCCCCCGTTTATAGCATTTTTCAGGGATCTGTGGCATATAAGATCAGGATACCTTCTGATCGGCGATGTAAAATGGAGGTAGCAATCAGATGCAAGGCCGAAGTGCCCTTTATTGGAAGACGCGTATCTTGCCTGTTTCATTGATTTCAGGAGAACTCTGTTAATAAGATATTCGTAATCCGAACCTTTAACCTGATTAAGAATGGACTGCAAACTCAGTCTGCTTTTCTGGTTTATGTTGTAATTGCCTGATAGTGTATGTAAAAGCCTTTCAACCTCGTACAGTTTCTCATGCTCAGGTGGCTCGTGTATTCTGTAGATGGCAGGAATATTGTTTTCTGATAGAAATTGTGCAACAGCCTCGTTTGCTGCAATCATGAATTCTTCAATAATTCTTTGAGAAAAGAGCCTTTCGCTTCTTAAAATGCTTTTAATTCCTCCTTCTATATCCAGAGTAACCTCTGATTCAGGCAAATCGAAATCGAGGCTGCCTCTTCTCTCCCTTTTTTCGGCCAATAACTTTGCAAGTTCTTTCATACATTCCAGTTCGGACAGTACATCTTTTACCTCTTTCCTTGCCCTTGGATCTTTGCTTACCAAAGCGGCTTCCACTTTATTATATGTAAGCCTCATCATACTTTTAATGATTGATTGATGAAAAGAACTCTGAAGTAAATCACCGTGGTTGTTATAATTAAGCCTGACAGTAAAAGCAAGCCTGTCCTCCTGAGGATTCAGGCTGCATATAATATTGGACAAAGTTTTTGGCAGCATGGGTATAACAGTTCTGGGAAAGTATATGCTGGTTCCTCTTTCGAAGGCCTCATTATCAAGGTTTGTACCCGGCAGAACATAGTAGGAAACATCTGCTATCGATACGTATAAAGTGTATCCTTTTTTTGATTTCTCCACACATACGGCGTCGTCAAAATCTTTTGCAAATTCTCCGTCTATGGTGAAATGTTTCAGGCTTCTGAGGTCAACCCTTTTTGGGTCTTGCTTAGATCCTATAAGTTGTTTTGCCTCTGCATCTGTATTTTTTCTAAATTTTAACGGAAGGTTGTGTTTATACCTGATAAACTGAGTTATTGCACTTATGTTGTTAAGTCCTTTAAAAACCTTTATTATGCTGCATTCCGGGCTTTTGCCCTCCTCCGGAAACCTTGTAATTCTGGCAGCTGCAAGGTCATTATTACAGATAGTTGCTTTGGCCGGTTTCTTCGAAATAATAAAATTATGCCGTATCCTTTCGTCATCAGGGATAATGCTTTGAATATTTTTGTCTATTCTGATAAACCCTGTTATGTTTTTGATGCGCCTTTCTGTAATTTTAATGACTTTCCCTTCTTTTTTACCATTTGTTGTGTGTTCAATCCTTGCAATAACCCTGTCTCCATGGAAGGCATTTTCCATAAATTTTGAGGGTATGAATATGTCATCCATGCCTTTTTCATTTTTCTTATCGGGCATCAGGAACCCGTTTCCGCTTCTTGTACAAAAAAGAGTCCCTGTCTGGAGGTTCATTTCATACGGTATACCGTATCTTTTATTTTTAAGCTTAATTATGGAGCCCTCTTTGAGCATGCTGTTCAAGGTGGCTTTTAATATTTTTCTATCCTTCCTGTCGGAATTAAGGCTTTTTTCGAGTTCGCCGAATCCCATTGGTTTTCTTTTCAGCTTAAAAACCTTCAGCAGAACATCTTTTGTTATTGGAAGATTGGAGAGTTTATTTTTCATATATTCCAAGGTAATACAATATCGATATTTACAATAACTCTATGTTTTGTGAATTATCATACCTTTCCGAATTTTCTCGATGAAAACCATTCGCTGTTGAAAATCATAGCATTAAAGTGGCGGAGAGGCAGGGATTTGAACCCTGGGTACGGTTTAACGCGTACACTCGCTTAGCAGGCGAGCACCTTCGGCCAACTCGGTCACCTCTCCATTTGACAAAGTATACTTGTTTGTCTTATAAAAATCAATCATTATGAAGATTGACAGGAAGCAATACAACCTTTTAAAAACCAGACACAATTTGTTAAAAACAATAAGGACTTATTTTTATAAAAATAAATATATTGAAGTTGAGACCCCAAACCTTATGAAGACTGTGCCACCAGATCCGTATATTGACCCGTTAAAAGTACATATTGACGGAAAGGCCCTCGGTTATCTCCATACATCTCCCGAAATGCATATGAAGAAACTTCTGCAATTCAGACACGAACGGATTTTTCAGATGTGTAAAGTATTTAGAGCTGAAGAATTTGAAGAAATCCATAGCGTCGAATTTACAATGCTTGAATGGTACAGAGAAGGAACATATATTCAGGCAATGGAAGAAGTAGAGGAGCTTATCCGGTTTGTTGCCGAAAGATTGTATAAAGGCGGGAAAGATAGTTTTAGAATACGCTTTAAAGTTTATGAACTTGAAGAGCTTTTCCTTGAAGTATCAGGCATAAATCCTTTTAAATTAAACAGGGATCAGTTTTTTCAAGCAATGAAATCAAAAGGCTTTACGGGTATTGATGAAAAAGATGATTGGAATGGACTATTTTTCAAACTTTTTATTCAGGAAGTTGAACCAAAAATCATTAAGAAATTTCCTTATTTTATTAAGAATTGGCCTTTGTCTATTTCTACTATGGCAAAAAAGAAAGATACCAGCAAAGTTGAGAGGTTTGAACTGTATATAAATGGAGTTGAAATAGCAAACGGTTATACGGAACTCCTTAATCCTGGAGAACAGCGGGACAGATTTATTATCGATAACAAAGAACGAGAAAGACTTGGTAAAAAAACATTTGAATCGGATGAAGAATTTTTAAAAGCATTGTCAAGGGTTGAAGGACCTTGTACCGGTGTTTCTATAGGTGTAGACAGACTTTTGATGGTGCTTCTTGATAAAGAGAAAATAGACGATGTTATGATCCAAAGATTTAAAGCGTAGTCTTGTAGAAAATTATTCCCATATATTCTTTAAGTGCAACGGCAATAGAGTCTAAATTACTTGCATTCGGCAGGTAGCTAAGCATATCGTATTTAGTCTTTGATACGATGTATCCTGTAGGACAAGGTATGGTCTCCTTAAAAAATTTATCAAAAAGCAGCATTGACCTCTTCATGTGAAAAGCATTTGTAATAAGAACTATTCTTTTGATGCCATGTTTTTCCGATAATGCTTTTACATACTTTGCATTCTCAAAAGTATCCTTGCTCTTTTCTTCCATGAAGATATCCTTTTCGTTGACCCCAAGAGATAAGAGCAACCTTTTTGCTATCTCCGCTTCCGGACGCCTTTCAAAGACCTTGCCGCCTGAAATAATTATCGGTTTTCTGTCAATTCTGTAAAGTCTGTAAGCGCAGATTAATCTTTGGAGTGCACTGCTACTTGGAGTTCCTTTTCCGTCTATGTCCGGTGCAAAATCAATTACCCCGCCTCCGAGCACTACGTATGCATTGCCTTCTTTAACTTCGGTTAATGCAGGAGGTTTGTATGCATCCTCTAACGGTATCATAAGCAGGTCTTTAGCAGGTTCTGTGCTGCCGAAATAAAGTAAGGCAGCAAGCAATATTGAACATATTCGTGATCGCTTTTTCAAAAAAACTGCGAATATAAGCAATAAAACGATGAAGCAACCGGGCGGAACAATGGCATATGTTATGATCTTTTTCAGGATAAATGTCATAGTTAAGATAATGTGATGAGTATGCTGCAACCTATCGCTGATATTTTAAGATCATCTCTCTGATCTTTGGTACAGCTGCTTTGGTTGCCCTCATCCCTTCCTCCATAAGCCTCTTTTTTTGCGTGAAATCAAATATTGAAACTCCTTTAGTTTCAGGTTCTATTAGAATGTCTGCGTAGTTCAACTTTGTTTTGTTGTTCTCATGCATCATGATGTTTATGGATTGAGCAATAATATCAACTACCGAGCCGATATCATAGTCTTTGATATCTTTTAGCAGGTTTACTGCAATTACGATATCCGCTCCCTTATCTCTCTTTGCAATGTCGCATGCAAGGTTATTTGATACTCCTCCGTCCACAAGCATTCTGTTCCCGAATGTTACAGGAGCAAAAATTCCGGGTATGGATGACGAAGCCCTGATTGCTTTTGCAAGAGAGCCTTTTTCGAGAATTATGGTTTCTCCTGTATTAAGGTCTGTCGCAATCGGGTAAAAGGGTATTTTTGTATCCTCAACTTTTTTAACTTTTACTGTTTGTTCTATGAAGGATTCGAGTTTTACTCCCTGGACCGGGCCAAGCTTCGAATATATTATTGAAAAATCGAGGATGTCGTTCTTATCAATTTTAAAAGCTGTCCATTCAAGCTGGAAACTGTCCGGGTTTGCGGCATACATACCGCCTATCAAACTCCCGGCACTTGTTCCTATTATCATATGGATAGGTATTTTTTCCTGTTCAAGGATCCTTATTACGCCAACATGGGCAAATCCTTTTGCTGAACCCCCTCCGAGTACGAGAGCTATTTTTGGTTCGGTGCTTTTAAACGCAGGGGGCGTAGTTGCGCATGAACATAAAATTACTGCAATTATTAAAATAATTGATTGAGTTATTAAGGATTTGTTAATATCCGGACCTCTGCCCGACATAGGGATTATGCAGCTTTTCTCTGCCTATTGTACTCTTTGGCGAATCACCGTAATTATGGCCTGGTGCAACTACTGTCTCATCAGGAAGAGTAAAAAGCTTGTTATGAACCGATGAAACGAGGTCCTGCCATGAGCTGCCCCCAAGGTCTGTCCTGCCGACGCCTTCGACAAAGAGAGTGTCTCCGGTGAACACGATGCCTTTATGGTATAGAGATATGCTGCCGGGAGAATGTCCAGGTGTATGAATAACCTGGAGGGAAGTCTCGCCGATTGTTATGTAGTCGCCATCCTTGACAGTGATATCTGCCGGCGGTGATGGTTCCGCATTGAACATGCTCATCATTTGGGGCGACTGGTTTGTCAGGCTGTGCGATTCTTTTTCATGGATGATGATTTTTGAATTTGTCAGATCTTTCATGCGTTTGTTCCCCATAATATGGTCAATATGGGAATGTGTGTTTACAATGTATTTTATCTGGTAACCCTTATTCACTGCTTCTTCAAAAAGTCTGTCTTCTTCGGCAGCAGGGTCAATGATAAGCGCCTCTTTCGTGATTTTACATCCTACAATATATGCAAAAACAGCCATCTGGCCGACCTGAATCTGTTTTACAAACATAAAGTCCTCCTTAATGTGGTTTATAATAATACTTTTTAGTGCTGTTTTTCAATTTATTTGATAGAATCAAATCATATGCATTTAATTTTATTTTGAATATTGAATTCTAATTTATACAATGGAGGAAAGATGAGGCCTGTTTATATTGAGGCAAGAGATCTGCCGGATGCATGGTTTCAATGTGTCTACAAAATTTTTGAAACAGATGGCATACATGAATATAAAATAGACAGAGGCTCCTTTGAGGGACAAAAAAGAAGGGAGTTTGATATTGTTATGGTTCATATAAAGTATCCGGGGACAAGACCTTTAATCCCTGATATACCATCGGAGCTTGGAATACCGGCACCTTCAAGCATGGAATATGTTGAAGAATACCTCCAATATCTTATGACTGACAAAAAAGCAGATAACGAATTATACACATATGGAGAAAGACTTACGAACCCGAAAGTGTATGTTGAAGGGAAAGAATATTCTCTTGGAGTAAACCCTGTTATGGAAGTCATTGATATATACAAAAAGGGAAAGTATGGTACAAATCAGGCTATTATGGAAGTCGGTATGCCGCAGGATATTATGCTTGAAGATCCGCCTTGTCTACGCCTGATCGATACACGCCTGATGGAAGGCAAGTTGCATTTTGTTCTGTATTTCCGCAGCTGGGATCTATGGGCTGGTTTTCCGTCAAACCTTGCTGCTATTCAACTTTTAAAAGAGTATATGTGCCAGGAGATCGGTGTTGAAGACGGCACAATCACAGCGATCAGCAAGGGCTTGCACTTGTATGAATATACCTTTGAGCTTGCATTGAAGAGACTGAGAAGGTGAATCAATGTTCAAAAGTGCGAATGCATGGATATCTTGTTGTACATTTCTTTAATATGTTCCTGGAGTTCTGTTATGTTTGAACCTTCGGTAACTGTGTTGGTTTCGTAGGCATTTGATGCGGTATTGAAGAGTGTTAGAAACAGGATATTTTCCGTTGTAGGTATTATCTCAATAACAACCTTTTTCTGATAAGAAATTGATATTCCAAAATATGATGATTCTATGAATATGTCTTTGCAATTATAAGCAGTAAAGTTCAAAAGTTCCTTAGTTAAATTCCTGAATGTTGCTGAAGGGAGTTTGTCTATATGTTTTTGTACATTTGGTTCAAGTAAAGACTTGTTTATTTCATTTTCAAGCAAATCCGACGTCTCTGAAATGCTTATATCCATTAATTTATCAAAATTGTACGTATAATCGGTTATTTGGGGGTAGGTATATACATCTTTTTCCCACAGTTTCTGAAAAACCTCAGCAGCTTCTTTCCATGTAAGCTCTCTTTCAGTATCAATGAAGACATTTCTTCGTAAAAATTTATCATAAAACGTTTCAATGCCCCTTCTTTCTACACGGCTGTCAACATAAATACTCCAAATCTGATTATGTCTATCCTTCATCTTCGGTTCTTCATTTTCGTCGGGTGCAATAAGGGGTTTGTATTGAAAATTCGGATTTAGTACGTCATATACATAAAGAAATAGCCTGTATATCCTTCCGTATAGAAACCGGTCGTCTTCCCATACCGTTATTTTAACGTCGAGATAATCCTTCTTTCTTTTGATTAAGGCTTTTTCATCCCAGGGAGAATTTGTGTTTTCTATATATATGTTTCTGATGAAATGTGCTATTTCTAAGGAATTTGTAATATAGCCTGCAATTTTATCTGCACTGTCCAATTAAAATTCGCCTTCTAAACCGTAAACCTCAAGAAGTAATGTTTTTGATTTCATCCACAACGAGCTTTGTTTTGTTGAAAAAGGTGTTGTTTCAAGTACTTCGGATAAATATTTTCTTGCTTTATCCAAATCACCCTTTTTTGTATATATATATCCCATATTATATGCAGTTGCGGTTTTTATACTGGAATATTTAGGTGTAAGCTGTTTCATCCTGTTTAATTTTATAAAGATATCTTCTTTTTCATTCTGATCTATTGCAGGGTCTTTGATTATTGCCTCATACTGTTTTTGAACAAAGTTCATAGTTTCAAGTGCTTCTTTTGTGTAATCATATACCTTGATAAATATTCTGAAAGAGTTTTCGCTGTCGCCCTTTTTAAGCAGTTCTTCTGCTTTTGCAAAAGATGCCTGAACAGTTGACCCTGTAATTACCGCAGCTTCTTTTTGAACAGGCTGTTTTTTAATTTTCTTTTCAGCTCCATATGATAGATTTGGAAAAATTATTGTGAGAGCAAAGAACAATATAAGAAAAAAAGCCATTACAAATTTTTCTTTTTTCATGATTTTTACCTTACTGTATATTTCAGTTTGTTCACGGATTTGAATTTTGGGGTTTTTCATGATGGAATTATTATCTCCTTTCCGATTTTCCGGTTTCTTCATTTTCCTGCCGGGCTTTTTGAAGTTATAAAATATACTTAATACTATCCGCTTTATTCTGACACTGGTTTTAACCGCTTTTACAATACTATCTTATCTGAAAAAGCATTCATTTTTTTCTGTTATGGATTTATTTTATAACTATAATTGCTTGCTGTATTGTTTTTAAGTTTGGCCTCATGCATCTCATTTTGACCGAACCATGAAAAATGATTAAAAAAGCTAATAAAATGGCGGTGCAGGGAATTGAACCCCGGACACTGCGGATATGAGCCGCATGCTCTAACCATCTGAGCTACACCGCCTTGTGCTTTTCTATATGATAATAATACCGATGTTGTCAATAATAAATTATAAAACAATACTAACCTGTATCAAATTAAAGAAAGTGTATTTTCTGCCAGCATAATGCAGTGCACGGGCTGGATAACACCTTTTGTCATTGACACAACAAAAACCTATCTGATAGCATAACAGCAATAAACCAAAATGGAGGTTAATATTGTCTGAATTCCATGAAGCGATTATTATCGGCGGCGGCCCGGCCGGACTTACGGCAGGCATATATCTTATGCGGGCAGGGATTGACACAGTCCTTCTTGAAAAAATGGTGCCGGGTGGAACCCCAGTGAATACAGAACGTGTCGAAAATTACCCGGGTTTCCCCGATGGCATATCCGGCAGGGATCTGATGAACAGATTTACGGAGCACGCCAGACAGTGCGGGCTTTTGATTAAGGAATTTTATGAAGTGGAAGATGTTTCCGTAGAAAAGGGGAGGTTTGTAGCCAGAACATCCGAAGAAATATACACTTCTGCAGGGATAGTCCTGGCAACAGGAACGGAACCGGCAAAGATGGATATACCCGGTGAAAAAGAGTTGCTTGGCAGGGGTATCTCGTATTGTGCCACCTGTGATGGCGCCTTCTTCAAGAATCTTGATGTAGCAGTTATCGGCGGCGGAGATGCAGCCATAGAAGAGGGATTATCACTGGCAAATATTGCACAAAAAGTCTATGTGATCCACAGAAGAGATACATTAAGAGCGCAGAAGATTCTCCAGGACAGGGCATTCAGAAATAGCAAAATAGAATTTTTGTGGAACAAAAGGCCTTTAGAGATAAAGGGAGACAATCAGGTCGAGCATATTGTTGTTGAGGATGTAAAGACAGGAGAACACTCAGAATTTAAAGTTGACGGGGTATTTGTTTATGTAGGTTCAATACCCAATACTTCCTTCCTTAAAGACCTTGTTGAAAGGGATGATGCAGGGTTTATACTGACTGACGAAAGCCTTTCTGCTAAGACGGAGGGCTTATATATCGCCGGTGATGTGAGAAAGAAAACCTTACGGCAAATTTCTACTGCTGTAGGAGATGGAGCCCTGGCTGCAGTTAACCTTGAAAGGTATATTCTTGAAAAACGGTAAACAGTCCATAATTCATAAAATATTACGTGATTTTCAATGGAATTATGGACAAAAGTATCAGGAAGAAAATCAGGAACGAACAGCAATAAGTCTCAAATGTAAGATATTTATTGTTCTTATATGTATATTTTTCCCCTTATTCTATTCCTTTGCAGGCGAGCATATAATATTCTATAACACCGGGGTGAAAGACCAGGAAGCATGGAGTCAGTTGAAGAAATACTTTGACAGTAAAGGCTATAATGTGAGTATCTATGACAAAGCAGAAACACTTGAAAAACATCTGGAGAATGCAAACAATATCAACAGAACAAAAAGTTCGCTGCTATTGGCGATGGATTTCCGAATTGGAGATAAGGACGATGTCTTTGTTGCTGTAACGGACTCAAAAAAGGGAAACGGCAAATTTCTTACAATTGAGGAAATACCCGCACAACATGTTGTTCGTTCTACGGAATTTGCAAAATGTGTCACATCTTCTTTTGGCAAAACAGTTAAGGAACTTCCATTGTTTCCACTTCTTGGCGTTGATATGCCCGGTGTTTTTTTGAGAATGGAGTGTACAAAGGGCAAGATGGGTGAAACGCTGAATAAGTTAAACGACTGTTTTCAGAAATATTTTACGAGAGGTATAAAAAATGAGAAGTAATGGAAGGGTAAATGACAAAATAAGGGAATTGAAGATAACAAAGAACTTTCTGAAATTTCCCGAAGGTTCTGTCCTTGTAGAGATGGGCGAGACAAAGGTAATATGCGGTGTGAGTGTTGAAGAGAAGGTACCTCCTTTTTTAAAAAATTCAGGTAAAGGATGGCTGACCGCTGAATATTCTATGCTGCCGAGAGCAACTAAATCCAGATCGATGAGAGAAGCAGTTTCTGGTAAGGTCGGAGGGCGTACCCATGAGATACAGAGGCTTATCGGAAGATCTCTCCGTGCAGTATTAAATCTTGATATAATGGGCGAGAGAACGCTTTGGATAGACTGTGATGTCATACAGGCTGACGGTGGGACAAGAACGGCAAGCATCACAGGAAGCTACGTGGCCCTGGTCGAGGCCTTATGGGCTATGAAGAAGAGAGGCTTGATTGAAAAGATACCGCTTAAAGATTCTGTTGCAGCAATCAGTGTAGGACTGGTAAATGGCGAAATCGCCCTTGATATGTCATATGAGGAGGATTCCAGAGCTGAAGTGGATATGAATTTTGTAATGACAGGAAAGGGGATGATCATAGAAGTGCAGGGCACAGCAGAGAAGACACCTTTTACAAAAGAACAATTTGATATGATGTACCAGCATGCATTAAGAGGAATTAACGAAATTACGAGGCAGCAGAAAATAGCTCTTGGACCTCTTTTCCCGTTGATATAAACCTTAAATTATTAGAAATAAAAGGGGAGACAGTTTCCAGTCGGCAACAGGCAATAAATCATATTTCAAACATGGCTGGAAATTGCCTGTTAAAGTTAATATGAAAAATGTTGTCATTGCAACGGCAAACCCTGGTAAGTTTGAAGAGATAAGGGCTATCCTGATTGGTGAATTTGGTAATTTTTACTCTTTAAAGGATTTTAAAGATCCTATTGAGGTAAAGGAAGACAGTCCTTTATATCTTGAGAATGTTTTGAAAAAAGCCCGGAAGATCGGTGACAGGTTTAATATGAATACAATTGCCGATGATTCCGGTATAGAGGTGTTTGCCCTCAATGGAAGACCGGGTGTATTTTCTTCACGGTACGGTAAGGATGATGAAGACAGGATCAATAAAATGCTTATTGAACTCGAAGGAGTTCCCTGGGAAAAAAGGGGCGCTGTTTTTAAGGCATACATAGCCCTGTATATGCCTGAAAAGCAATGGAGCTATGTATTTTATGGTTCCTTGAGAGGATACATCGGGCTGACAAGGAGAGGAAAAGGCGGATTTGGTTATGATCCTGTTTTCTATGTGCCCGAGGCTGATAAATATGCGGCAGAATTGACCATGGAAGAAAAAAACAGGTTAAGTCACCGGGGTAAAGCCCTCTGTGCGCTGAAAGAATTTTTGAATTCGGATTTTTTCAGAAACCCAACGGCTGTTACGTAATAATAAAAATTTGGTGGTCCCACGGAGTTTCGAACTCCGGTTTCCGGCGTGAGAGGCCAGCGTCCTAGGCCACTAGACGATGGGACCGTTAAGTGATGAATCATATCAGAAAAAATATACATTTTCCATATAAAAAGTGGCTGTCAAATAATCTCTCAATCTTTGGACGAAGGAAGTTTTACTTCTGTTTTCAAGGCTTAAGCCTCCCGGTCGTCCCCCTCCTGCGATGCGGGCTGGTTCATGCACGCGTTCGGGGAACATTATTTGATCATACCCGCCCCGCTTTGAAAGCATAAAGCATTTTATTTTTATGGGCAACCTGACGATATATAGTGTAAGATTATTGGCAAGATTATTGTATAAGCAGTTTGTCAGGATAGAGCAGTTTGTCCGGACAATTAGAACAGCAAGGGTAAAATACTATGAATGTATCTCATAAAAATAACCATAACCTGCCGTCCGGAGATGAAAAGAAAACCTTACAGGGATTTCTTAAGGAAAACGAAAAGACTTCGAATCTTTTTACGGAAGGCGACAATAAAAAACCTGTTACGGTTATTGTTTTATGCGACAGCTTAACACCTGTCGATGAAAATATACTCAAAGAAACTCCCCACATTGTTCTCCCCATGGAAGACGATCTCCTCAGGAAGATCAGTGAACTCCATGAAGAGAATATTAAACTGCGTTCCCTCGCACTGTTGGATGATCTTACCGGTCTTTTTAACAGCAGATTTTTCCGTATGCAGATGGAAGTTGAAATGGCAAGAACAAAACGTACAGGTCATTCCTGTACCCTTATGATGATCGATCTTGATAATTTTAAACTTCTCAACGATACTCTGGGGCATCTTGAAGGGGACAGGTTCCTCACGGAATTCGGTAAAATCATGCATGCAAGCGCCAGGACAACAGATTTGATATACCGTTACGGAGGGGATGAGTTTGCCGTTATCATGCCGGCTACAGCGGCTTCCGCTGCCGTTGTAATAGGCCAACGGTTTAACAATGCATTATCAAAGATGCTGCAGAAGACTGACCCTGCGATCTCTTTGAGCATCGGCATCTCAGAGTATAATACCTTCTCTTCCTATGACATAAATGATTTTATTCATGCCGCAGACCTTGCAATGTATAAGGCAAAAAAAGAGGGGAAGAACCGGATCTGTGTTGATGAAAAAATAGAAAAATCCATTTCTCAGGATAATGAATTAAGTCTCGATGAGAAAGAAGCCCTGTTAATACGCTATGATGAATAAAGTAACTCCCCGGAGGGAAATCAGTGTCCGATAAAAGTCCTGTAATCATATCCATATCGAGCGGAAAAGGCGGGGTGGGAAAGACATGCATTACCATAAACCTTGCTGCATCATTAGTAGAAAAGGGCAAAAAGGTTCTGGTTATAGACTGTGATCTGGGTCTGGCAAATATCGATATTATGCTCGGGATAAATCCGAAAAGTAATCTAAAGGACATCATTTTTAAAGATGCCGATGCTCAGGATGTATTAATACGGACAAAAGCAGGGTTTGATTTTATCCCGGCAAGTTCCGGCGCAAGGGAAATGGTCAATCTGCTCCATGAAGATATTGAAAAACTGAAGAATCTAATAGCGCGTATTTCCCAGGGATACGATTATGTTTTTCTTGATATCGGCGCCGGCGTTTCCGACACGGTGCTCCACTTCAATCTTATTGCATCCCGTAACTTTGTTGTTGTGAGCAGGGATCTTACAAGCATTACCGATGCATATGCCATGATGAAAATAATTCATCAGATGTTCGGGAAAGAGACTTTCGAAATTATTGTAAATTCCGTCCGTGATGATGCTGAGGGACTTAAGGTCTTTAATCATATCGATTCCATATGTCGGAAATTTCTTAACCTTTCTTTGTATCACCTTGGCAGTATACCCTATGATGAGGTTGTCTCCCGGTCAATTATGAAACAAACAGCACTCGTTCAACTTTTCCCTAAATCATTGGCTGCCATCAAAATAAACCAGATTGTCGAAAACATGTCCCAATAATCGATTACCCCCTGAAATGCGCGCTGCGCGGTTTCTGCCTTAAATATACCACTTCTTCACGAAATGCACACTGCGTGGCTTTTTCCTGAGATGCAAAGCTTCTTCCTGAAATCAACACAGACAGCCTTTTAGGTTTGATGGCAACTTTCAAATGGGAATCCTCAACTTCAAAGATAATTTTATTTCCATTTTCAAGGGATCAATATATTTTGGTATGCATAGCAGCTTGCAATCAATAGTTTCCCTTGTAAAATATTTAAAATTGCAGGAAAATATGGGAAAAGAGTGAGGCATAGGGGTTAAATATTTGTGAAGGATTGCTATGGGCGGCTGAAAAACATAGTAGGAAAAGAGATTGAGTCTTTCGCAGTCGTTCAGATGGTGGAAGAATATCGACGATACTGGCGTCCCCCGAAACAAGTCAAGCTTATTCTTCTTGCAGAATCTCACAGATATACTACTGATATTGATTTTCAATGTAGGCTTGATCTGTCAAGGTTTGACCTCTCTTCATACCCTAACAACTTTGTCCAATTCGTATATTGCCTTGGATACGGAGAAAAGGAGCTCCTTGTCAATACTCCTACGTTAAACCCCGGCACCAAAGATTATTGGAAGATATTTTATTCCTGTCTTAATGATATAACTTCCCACGGAGATTTTTTCCCAGTTCAAAAAACCAAGACAAGAAATTTCTTACAACGGATGAACAACAAGATTGGCCTCCTGAAGAAGATGCAACAAGAAGGAATATGGCTTGTAGACGCAAGTATTATTGGAATAGATGATAAATATAAACCTATACAAGATATTTATACGAAGATTATAGAGTGCTGCTGGAACTATTATATAGGTGAGGTAATTGCCCAGTCTCACCCTGCCCATATTGTGATTATTGGCAGTATGGTAAAGGATGTACTCCTCTCAAAAGTACACCAGTTAGTCGGGGATAGATACTCAACAATTCCACAACCAGCGGCTTTCTTGAATGCACAGCAGAGAATTAATATGTTGAGAGAATGCCGAGCAGCGTTCCTTTCTGTGGGCAACAGAGTTGTTTAAAATCACTATACCCCCCATATTATTTATATCTGACCGCACACCAATGAATGTTTACTTCTTGTGAACTAAGTTTCTTCCTAAATTTGATACTTTGTCGTTTTTGTTGAAGTATAACCTTGCTTCCTGAAATGTTGTTTTTGTTATATTCTTTTAATCTAGAATGTTACAAGTGGTATTAAGTAATTTATTTTCCCTTGCAAATAATTTAAGATTACAGGAGAATTAAGAAGAGGATCATGGAGATCAAAAATAAATATTATATTGCAGGAACTGGCTTCCTTTGGCGCGCAAGCTTAATAATTATATTTTTACTGCTGATGGTTACAAGTTATGCCCTTGCTGAAATAAAGACCTTTGTAAAAGACTATGTCTATCAGGCAGGTGATGAAGACAGCAAAAACTCAAGCAGAACCATCGCCCTCAGAGAGGTTAAAAGACTTCTCCTCGAAGAACTGGGAACATACCTTGAAAGCATAACAGAAGTACAGAACTTCCATCTTACCAAAGACCAAATTACGACACTGACAGCAGGTATCGTGAGGACTGAAATAGTTGATGAAAAATGGGACGGCAAAGTTTACTGGCTTAAGGCAAAGATATCAGCAGACCCTGCATCAGTCATTCAGTCAATTGACAAACTCCGTCAAGACAGAGAAAAGACAAAAGAATTAGAAGATACACGGAAAAGAGCAGATGCACTACTTAGAGAAAACGAGCGGTTGAAAGTAGAGCTTAAAACAGCACAAGGTGCAGTAAAAAAAAGGAAGCAGAAAGAATATGCCAAGGGAATAAAGGAGCTATCAGCAATAGAATGGTTAGAAAAGGGAAAAGCATTTGAACAATCCGGGAATTACAATGAGGCAATAAACGCTTATGGTAGAGCAATAGAACTAAATCCTAAATATGCAGAGGCTTATATCAATCGCGGGTTTGTTTATGATGAACTTCGCAACTACCAACAGGCAATTACGGATTACAGCAAGGCAATAAAACTGAATCCCAAGTATGCAGCAGCCTATACCGTTCGTGGGATTACTTATTGGAGCCTTGGCAATTACCAGCAGGCAATCAGGGATTACAGCAAGGTAATCGAAATAGGCCCTAAAGATTTAATTGTAATTGCTTATTACGAACGTGGGATTACTTATTGGAGCCTTGGCAACTACCAGCAGGCAATCAGGGATTATGATAAAGCCATAGAACTGAATCCTCAGAAAGAAGCGGTGTACTTCCTCAGAGGGACTGCTTATTATGACCTTGGCAACTACCAGCAGGCAATCAGGGATTGCGACAAGGCAATAGAAATAAACCCTGAATATGCAAGGGCTTATTCCAAGCGTGGGCATGCTTATGATAAACTTGGCAACTACCAGCAGGCAATCAAAAATTATGACAAAGCAGTGGAAATAAACCCTAAAGATGGATTTTATTATCATGGTCGTGGGCGTGCTTATGATAAACTTGGCAACTACCAGCAGGCAATCAAAGATTACGATAAGGCAATAGAAATAGACCCTAAAGATGCATCTGCTTATTACAGTCGTGGGAATGCTTATGATAAACTTCGCAACCACCAGCAGGCGCTAAAGGATTACGACAAGGCAATAGAAATAAACCCTAAAGATGTATCTGCTTATTACAGTCGTGGGATTGCTTATTATGACCTTGGCAACTACCAGCAGGCAATCAAAGATTATGACAAAGCAGTGGAAATAGACCCTAAAGATGGATTTTATTATTACAATCGTGGGATTGCTTATAATAAACTTGGCAAACACCAGCAGGCAATCAGGGATTACAATAGGGCAATAGAACTAAACCCTAAAGATGAATTGTATTATTACAGTCGTGGGATTGCCTACTATGAGCTTGGCAACTACCAGCAGGCAATTAGTGATTACAGCAAGGCAATAGAAATCGACCCTAAATATGCAATGGCATACAACTTTAGAGGGATTGCTTATGGTAATCTTGGCAAACACCAGCAGGCAATCAGGGATTACGATAGGGCAATAGAACTAAACCCTAAAGATGCATATTCTTATCACAGTCGTGGGCTTGCTTATCATGAACTTGGCAACTACCAGCTCGCGATTGAAAATTATAAGATTGCAGCACGATTAGGCGATGAAGAAATGCAGGACTTTCTCGGAAAAGGGGGGATTAATTGGTAAGCAAAAACGTATGTTTCTGGGGGAGTGGCACACTTGTACAGATTTCATAAATCAACTTGAATTGTAGGTGCTATACGTAACAAAGTCTGCTTTGCCTTATTATTTTGGTTAGTTACACATCATTTCACATTATCCCTAATCCATGCTTTCGTGTCAACAATAATTTCATCAATTAACGGTTCCAATTCTGAAGACTTCAT